>NZ_KV805654.1:0-201 GCF_001811625.1 Globicatella sp. HMSC072A10
AAAAGAATAACAACTTCTCCAGGGGATTGGGGTCTCAACAACTTCTAGTGGGGAGTAAAATTCCCCACCAAATGTTGTTGTTTGAATAGACTATGGTTAAATAACCTCCTAAACTGATAATGATCGAATGTTCGTATTATCAGTAGGAGGTTATTATTATGGAAAAAATCGATGATATTAAATATATTCTGTCGCAACTAC
>NZ_KV805655.1:0-7883 GCF_001811625.1 Globicatella sp. HMSC072A10
TTATTTTTCTAGCTTAATTTTACTATCCAAGACTCTAAAAATTACGCATAGTTCAAAAAAATTTCTAAATCCGCTTGGAGATGATAAAATGAAGCTAAATAGGTTGGCAAATTGATTTTCGAAAAGGACATTAAACTGAATTGGAAGAAGCAGGAAAGTCTATTTATTTAATAGAATAATGATGTATGGCCTGGACTTGCGTAAAATGTAAAAATCAAGGAGCGAAAAAATGAATAGAAAATTAATGGTCGGAATAGTGATAGGACTTATGACACTGTTGACTTCTTGTCAGACTATTGAAAAAGCAGTAGAAGAAACATTCGCTACGCAGCCCCAAAAGCTAAATGTAGAGGAAACAGAGGATCAAAAATTTTTAGACACTGTTAAGGATTTCTTCTTTGATGAAAGTAATGACCCCGTATTTATATTAGACATTATTAGCGATGCAGAAGATAAAATAGGTTTTGAATTTTCTATTGAACTCAATTCATATTTTCATAGGTATCTTTCGGAGAATGGCATTCAACGTTATCTATCAGAAGAAGAAGTCATCGAAATTGTTAAAAAATATGACGAGAATAACTTCATATTAAATCCGGATAAACGAGATGAAGTGATGGATGAGTTATTTGATCTAGTAGGTACGAGAGATTTCTATATTTATGAGGCTCGATTTAGACTTCATGATAGTAGTATCTATATATACATTGTGAATCCTGACAACCCTAAATATGTAGATTTGTATTATTTTAACTCAGGAATTGGCTCATGGACAGTCTCACCAGAAAAATTGAGTGCAGATGTTGATCCTATGGAAGGAGCGATTTTGTTATCAGATATTGATTTTGATAATTATAACAAGATTAGGAATGTCGGCATTGAAATCTTGAAAGAAATAGGAGATTACAGAGAGTTCAATACGATGAATAGTCAACTTGGAATAAACATGATCAGTACACATTGGCGTGATGACGATTTAGTTTTTAAAGCTGAAGTGAAGGGTGTTAGAGAAGACTACAATTTAACATTTGATGCAAAGGGTAATCTAATCGAGAAAGAGAGGGAATGATGGGATGTTCATCATTATAATCTTGTTTTTTATGTACATTTTTCCTATATTTTTTCTTACCATACCCGTTATTCGGACAACACCTTATGCCGCTACCGCACTTTTAGTATTGGGTGTGATTCTTTGGTTAGTACAAACTTACATGATTTCAAAGTTTATCACGATACCTAGAAAACAAGCGAGGCAACATAAAAGGGTCCAACGAAGCGGAAAGGCGGTGCAAGCGGAAGTCTTAGCGTCGGAACATGATGGACTGATAGACGATGAACCTTCCAAAAAAATACTGCTGAGCTTTACGAATTTAGTGGGCAGTCAAGTCAAGACTTATATTCAACTTGTGGATACTAAGGAACATGAAAAAAGGTTCGATCCTGGAAAAGAAATTACCATAAAATTAAATCAAAATAGTTTTGAACCTCCCTTTACCGCCGGGAAAGGAGAATATGAGACACCGCCTCGACCTTGGATTTGGTTTTGGTTGATTTTTAATCTTCTTTATATGGTTGGCTTTTTCCTTGTTTCCTATTATTTGCAGAGTGATGGATTCGGTTGGCGTTTTCTAAACCCATTTTCGCCGTGGTTGTGGGCACCCGTTTTGGGTATTTTCATTATAAATTTCCTATTAAAAACATTTGGTAGCCAAGATATTATTACCACATTCTACCCGCTTCAATCATTTCGTTCTAATAAAAATTTTGGCGAACTTTTATTATATGGTAAGACAACGCAAGGAGAAATTGTTAACTTTTCTCAAACTGGAACTTATATTAATGAACAACCTCAAGTGCGTTTTGATGTTCATTTTTTAAATGATAAAGGAGACTTATTAAATAAGAGGTTTAAACAAATCATTCCTCTGACTGATTTACATGAATTGAAGAAAGGCGAAGCGGAGGTTATCTACTTACCGAGAGATACGGATATCTTTATGGTCAAACCATCTCAGTCGGAGTGAGCACAGTAGAGTTGGTAAGATCTATTCAAATTGAATTTATGGGAAGCTACGTTCAGTGGCTTCTTTTTTATATTGATATCATATCTTTATTATTTGCAAATTGAGCCCTTGGATTTATAGGTTATAAGAAAAAATACGACAGTGCGTATAGTGGATAAAAGAGTATAACAGTGGATGAAATCGAACCGTCCATTCGAGCAAACGGGCAGGATATCAAACGACAGAACATCCATCGCAAATGCAAAACTTACTCAGTGAAAAGAGTCGAAATACCAAAGGAAGACGGCATTAAGTGAAAATGAGACAAGCACGTTTGTATAAAAATCAAGCGTATCTTTGTGATTCCAGGTTAGGCGGCTAATGCATCTAGACTAGACTAATATTATGGTGTACCTAATGATTTTCAAGTTTTTGAACTTTATTTTCGATTATCTGGTTAAGAGAATTCCCTTATAATAAATATATAAATAAATATTTCAAGGAGGCGCATAATCATGGTACAAAATGAATTGTTGATGAGCTCTGTGTTTATTGCTGGTTTTCTCTCATTTTTTGCACCGTGTACATTTCCGTTAATGCCGGTATACATTGGGCTGTTGACAGATAAAGCAGGAGAATATAATAAAATGACAATCGGAAAGCTAGAGATTAATAAAGGAGCCATTATCAAGACCATGGCATTTGTGCTGGGGCTTTCAACGAGTTTCGTTATTTTAGGCTTTGGGGCAGGAATTATTGGAAAATTATTAATCAATCGATGGTTATTGACGATTGCCGGATTCCTAGTGTTTTTATTGGGGATTCATCAAATGGATTTAATTCAATTTGAAAAAATAAATCAATTCAATGGTATTCAGTTTAATCATAATAAGCCAAAAGCATTGGGAGCCTATTTAATGGGTGTATCATTTAGTTTAGGTTGGACCCCTTGCGTCGGCCCTATCTTAGCAGCCGTCTTAATAACTTCTGCCAGCAGTGGTCAACAATTTTATGGTGCATTCTTAATGTTGGTTTATTCAATCGGCTTAATGATTCCCTTTTTAATAATGGCCATCGCTTCAAGTGCATTGATGAATCATTTCGAACAACTAAAGAAACATTTAGTCACCATAAAACGTATCGGAGGATTTTTAGTTGCTTTAATGGGAATTGTGCTAATGAGCAATCAGTTACCAAATTTAACCGCGTTTTTTAACAACTTATTTAACTAGTAAACAAGGAGGAAAAAATTATGAATAAGAGATTATTATTTGGATTAGTGGCAATGTCAGTCGTATTAAGTGCTTGTGAACCAGGCAATCAGGCAAAGAATGAAGGAATGAACGACGACGAAACGACAAAAATGGAGACGAAAATGGATCAGATGGAATCAACTAAAATGATGGATGACGAATCAAATGACATGGATGAAATGGAATCAGAATCAATGGACGATGACATGGGCGAAACGGAATCAATGATGGATAGTGCCACAGACAAAATGGACGAAACAAAATCAGAAGAAATGGATGACAACATGGCCGGAAGTGAATCAAAAGACATGATGGATGACGCATCAGATGAGATGGGCGAGACCGAATCCGAAGACATGATGGATAGCACCTCAGACAACATGGGCGAAAAGGAGTCAATGATGGATAGTGCCATAGACAAAATGGACGAAACAAAATCAGAAGAAATGGATGACAACATGACTAGCGAAAAAATGAACCAAGGTGAATTAGCACCAGATTTCAACTTACCCGATATAGACGGCAATATGTATAAATTAAGTGACCAAAAAGGTAAGAAAGTATATATAAAATATTGGGCTTCATGGTGTCCGATTTGTTTAGCTGGCTTATCAGAAATAGATGAGCTTTCAAAAACTTCAGAAGATTATGAAATTGTAACGGTCGTTTCACCGGGTCATAATGGTGAAAAGAATAAAGAAGATTTTATCAAATGGTTTAAGAGCTTAAACTATAAAAATATAAAAGTTTTAGTAGATGAATCAGGCAAATTCATTGAAGATTACGGCATTCGCTCAACACCGACCAATGTGATTGTAGGTTCAGATGGTGTTTTAGTAAAAGTGGCTCCAGGACAATTAAATAAAGAGACATTAGATCAAATTTATAAAGAAGTTCAGTAGGGAGGGGTAAAAATGAAAAAAATACTGTTACTAATGGTATTGGCAGTGACTTTATTAGTTACAGCATATACCGTCAAAGCGAATACAACTAATAATGAGCCGTCAAACAGTGCAATGACCAATAAGGAGATGCCTAATAACGAGATGAAAAATGACGATACAAGCAAGAAAATCGATGAAATTATCACCCAACAACAAAAGAAATCAGCGGATGAAAATCCAAATGATGTAGTAGACTATTCAAAAGCTGAATTAAAAACAATCTATTTAGCTGGTGGCTGTTTCTGGGGAGTAGAAGCCTATTTAGAAAAAGTATATGGAGTGGCTGATGTAGTAAGTGGTTATGCCAATGGTGATACAGAAAATCCAACTTATGAGGATGTTTCCTATAAAAATTCCGGACATGCAGAAACAGTAAAAGTAGACTATGACCCAACAAAAATTTCATTGGAACAAATTCTAGACTATTATCTATTAGTGGTAGACCCTACCAGTGTGAATAGACAGGGAAATGACCGTGGTGTTCAATACAGATCGGGTGTCTATTACACGGATGAAAGTGAAAGAAAAATAATTGGAGAGCGATTGAACAAAGAACAAGCAAAATATGAAGACAAAATCGTGGTAGAAGTTGAAAAATTAGATAATTTTTATGAAGCGGAAGAATACCATCAAGATTACTTAAAGAAAAATCCTAATGGCTATTGTCATATCGATATTTCAAAAGCCAATGAAGTAATCATTGATCAATCGAAATATCCAAAACCATCAGATGAAGAGCTAAAGAAGAAATTAACAGACGTTCAATATAAGGTTACACAAGAAAATGATACTGAACATGCCTTTTCAAATGAATATTGGGATAATGAGGCTAAAGGTATCTATGTCGATGTTGCAACCGGGGAACCTTTATTTAGTTCAACCGATAAATTCGACTCTGGTTGTGGTTGGCCATCTTTCTCAAAACCGATAGCCAAAGAGGTCGTGACTTATCATACGGATTTAAGTTATAATATGAAGAGAACAGAAGTGAGAAGTCGCTCAGGAAATTCGCACTTAGGTCATGTATTTGAGGACGGACCAAAGGAACTAGGTGGATTAAGATATTGTATCAATAGTGCTTCCATTCGCTTTGTTCCTCTAGAAGAGATGGAACAAGAAGGATATGGCTATTTAACACATTTAATAAAGTAGGTAAATATGTATAAATTATTAATTGCAGATGATGAATCAATCATCAGAAAAGGTATAAAAAAATTAGTTAACTATGACAAGCTCAATATTACGGAAGTTTTAGAAGCTGAAGAAGGACAAGAAGCCATAGACTTGGCTAATACGCATCAACCTGATATTGTTTTGATGGATATCAATATGCCTGAAATGGATGGATTAACCGCTGCAAAAATAATTAAAGAAAATAATCCTAATGTCTATCTGATTATTCTGACCGGATATGATTACTTTGAATATGCACAAACAGCCATTCGAGCAAAAGTTGATGAGTATCTATTAAAGCCTATTTCTAAAAAAGACATTGAATATATTTTGAAAAATGCGATCGTTCAAATTGATCATCTAAGAAAAGAACAATCCATAAAAAATATAGAGCAAACTGAAACGATCGAATTTGATGAGGAAAATAAGCTAATTAAGGAATATATTGAAGAAAACTTATTTAATATCGAGCTTTCCTTGAATAAAATGGCCGAAGATATTGGCTATAACAGCAACTATTTAAGTGTGCTAGTTAAAAAGATCTATGGTATTCCTTTTCAAGATTATATCAATAAGAAGCGAATGGAAAAGGCGAAAATTTTGCTTCTTTCAACGGATATGAAAAATTATGAAATAGCTAAAACGATAGGAATTGAAGATGTGAATTATTTTTTGACCAAATTTAAGAAATATTACAATATAACGCCAAAGCAGTTTAAGCAAGGATTAACCGATGAAAAATCAACTGAGAAAATTTAGCACGAAAATAAGCATTTATTTCTTCGTGATTTCCATATTATTGGTAACGATTTTGTCGTATCGCCATTACACTTATTCTGTCACTATCTTAAAAGACAGCAAGTACCAACAAACAGAGCAGCAATTAAAAAATGCTAGCACTTATATTTCCTCTTATTTAGAAAAAATAAAAGGTATTTCAAGTGTATTAGCCATGACACCAGAAATTGAAAATTTAGATCAGTCCAGTAGCGATTCAATTCAAAACATTATTGATTTAATCGAACAAAATGACCAATTGATTAAGAGGATATTTGTTATCTCAAAGAGTGGTAATTTGATTTCATCCTCTGCCATCGATTTTGAATTGTCGGATAATATGAATGATTTGGAATGGTATCAAAACCTCCAAAAATCAAATAACATGGCCATGGTCACAACGGAAAATCACAAAGGATTTTCAATGAATAAAACCGAGCGCGTTATATCCATTAGTCATCAGATTGTCAAAGATAAGGAAGTGCTAGGGTATGTGGTGATTGATTTGTCCTATAAATTGATTGAAGATTATGTATCAGCGATTAATTTTGGTGAAAAAGGGTATACTTTTATTACCACTTCAGAAGAAAAACTATTATTCGACTCCAATCAGATGGATACCAGCTCATTGGTAGAACAAGATAAATATTTACAACTGATTAATAACAGAATGAAATCCTTAGATAAAGGGTTTGTTGGAGCGCATGTTTACATCCCCAATACCGATTGGTTACTAGTAGGTGTGGCTTCAACCGAGCAAATTGATGAGCTTCAAAAGAAATTAATTGAAAATACAGTGACTTGGTCTGTGATTATCTTAATCTTAACGGTGGCTTTATCCATCCTTATTTCTCAATGGATTAGTAAGCCAATTACAAATTTAGCTGAAGAAATGAAAAAGGTCGATGAGAGATTTTCAAAGATAGAGATTGAAGACAGCGATTCGATTGAAATTCATACTTTGAAAAAAGAGTATAATTTATTATTAGAACGGATTAAAATGCTGACCAAAAATATCGAAGAAAAAGAAAATGCGAAAAGAAACTTTGAGTTGAAAGCTTTGCAGAGCCAAATCAATCCACACTTTATTTATAATACTTTAGACACGATACTTTGGCTCATCGAATTTGGTGAAAATGAAAAAGCAATTGAGGTTACGAAAGCGCTAGGGATGATTTTAAGAAGTACCTTGAGTATTAATCAAGATTTCATCCCTTTAGCCAAAGAAATAGAACATGTTCAAAATTATATGGACATCCAAAAAGTTCGCTATGACGATAAGTTTGAATACCTATTGGAACTCGAGCAACATACACCTGAAATAATGGTCCCTAAATTAATATTGCAACCCATTGTAGAAAATGCCATTTATCATGGCATCAAGCCTAAAAAAACAAAATCATTCATCAAAATTACTTCTTATATTGAGAATGAAGACTTGGTCATTAAAGTAGCAAATAATGGGGTAGACTTTGAAAGAGACAAGCAAAATCGGATCAAAACAAAACTGGGTGGCATCGGAATGAAGAATGTGGAACAGAGAATTAAGATTCTCTGTGGCGACCAATACGGTATCAAAATGTATCGACAAGACGCTCTCACTGTAGTGGAATATCGATTGAGTTTATAGGAAAGTATTCGAACATTTAGGCACGACTTTTTAATTAGCTGAATGATGTTCTTGAAAGGCTAAGCAACGAAAGTAAACGCCGAATAACCAGGTACGTATCACA
>NZ_KV805656.1:0-12895 GCF_001811625.1 Globicatella sp. HMSC072A10
ACTTGATTGAATTTATCAAATTTATGCCTTACCTATTTAAGACGCAGGTTGAAACCACTCAACCACTGCGCTTATAATTAACGAAAGATAATTTTGAGTGAATTTATCAAGTTTATGCCCAGCCTCTCACTCCACTAGTTCTGCCAGAATGAGTAGAATCCATATTAAACTATTATGATTGGGTTGTTTCCCTTCACGACACTTATTACCAGTCAATACAAAAAGACTAGGCGGACATCAATTGTTCTACCTAGTCTAATAATTATTTTAATGAGTTAGATTAGTTTTCTTCTGCTAATTTACGTTCTTGTTCTACTGCTGCTTGAGCTAAGATGTTTAAATAGTTCCAAGGACGGTCGAATACTGGTTGGAAGAAGAAGTCAACATAAGCCAAGTCTTCGATCGTCATTTTGTTTTGGATTGCTAATGATAATGTGTTAGCTGATGCTGTACAGTCGTATTTAGACATGATTTGTCCACCGACGATACGGCCAGTTCCTACTTCATATACTAATTTCATGTATAATTTTTCGTTAGTTGGCATAAATTCTGGACGGTAGTTATCTTCAACATACACTGAACGAGTTTCTAAACCAAAATGTTTTGCTGAACCTTCGTTTACCCCTGTTGAACCAATGTTCCATCCGAATAAATGTAATCCTGAAGTAGATTGAGTTCCACGGTAAGCAACTTTATCGCCGTTAATGTTTTTACCTACTAATGATCCCATACGTACAGCATTAGTTGCTAATGGAATGTATGCATGTCCACCATTTGGGTTATAGTTAACAGCTGTAGAGTCACCTGCAGCAAATACATCAGGATGAGAAGTTTTCATGTAGTTATCTACAATAATAGCACCATTTGGTAATGTTTCTAATTGGTCTTTTACTAAATCTGTATTTGGACGGAAACCAACACACACAATTACCATGTCTGCATCGTATTCAGCGCTGTCGGTAATAACTTTAGTAACTTTACCATTTTCTCCTTCGAATCCTTTAACCATTTGGTTTAATTGAACATTTACATTACGATCACGTAAGTCTTGTTCTAAAATATCAGTAAACTCAGCATCTAAATATTTATTTAAGATACGATCTAAACCGTCGATTAAAGTAACTTCTTTACCTTCTAAAGCAAATGCTTCTACTAATTCGATACCAATATAACCACCACCGATAACGACTACTTTTTTAGCGTCTGTTTTACGAGTAAAGATTTCTTGTGCTTGACGATAATTTTTACATAATAAAACATTTTCTAAATCGAAGCCTGTGAATGGAGGTAAAATTGGCCATGAACCAGTTGTTAACACTAATTTATCGAATGTTGTTTCAAATTCTTCTCCAGATTTTAAATTTTTAACATTTAATTTTTTAGCATCTAAGTCAACATTTGTTACATCATGTTCCATGTTTACATCCGCACCTAAAGATTTTAATTCTTCAGGATTTGAATAGAATAATCCTTGAGGGTCTTTAACAACGCCACCAATGTATAATGCAATTCCACAAGATAAGAATGATACATTATCATTACGTTCATAAATAACAACCTCAGCACCTGGGTTTTCATTTAAGATTGTTTTTACTGCTGCTGTACCTGCGTGAGTACATCCAATAACTACTACTTTCATCATATACCTCCTATTTTTTACACACAATGATATGATTACATTGTTTATCATACCACATATTTCACAAAAAAAAAGCTTATTTGTTATTAAACATTTTTATTAATTAAGCAATAGAAATATTGTTATATCAATACTTGAAATCCTTTTCTTTAGATTTCACTAATGAGTATTATTTAAAATTTAAAATTAAATAGTCGGGGTTTTCACAAACTTTTCAATTGGATTGCGTTATTTCTTAATTCCTTTTGTGCAATAATTGCCAAAAAACAGTTAAAAATTGCATATTAGAATGATTATCAATAATCAAGATTATTGCATTTCACAAACTAAAGCATTTTTAACTGTTCATTATCTATTATTATATTGGCTGATTGCAATTCGTAATTTTTTATTAAATTTCGCTGTTCAAGTTATTTACCTATTTTAGCTAGCTTATTTTAAAAAAAGCACAGCCCTTATTTAACTAAAACGCTATTAAGGACAACGAATTAGATTATTTCTCAGAGCAAGGGGCACTATTTAACTAGCTCATTGCTCAAAGCGAAGAGCTCTAAGTCATTATCTCACTTTAAAAAGCAACAGCTCTTATTTAACTAACTCGCTTCTTAGATATGCATCCACTAATTTTTCGGTTGCTACAATCGAATCCATATGCGTTCTTTCATACGAATGACTCGATTCAATTCCTGCACCTAATAAGGCATGTTTAATATCCGTTCCAGCACGCATGGCCGCTGAAGCATCACTACCATAATAAGGATAAATATCTAATTTGTATGGGATTTCTTGGGCTTTGGCTAAGGCTACTAAATGTTGACGGAAATTATAATGGTAAGGGCCAGAAGCATCTTTAACACAAATTGAAACGGTATACTCATCAGTTTGTTGATCATCTCCCATCGCTCCCATATCAACCGCTAAAAACTCAACGGTCTTAGAATCAATGCTACTGTTGGCACCATGTCCTACTTCTTCAAAGACACTGAACATAAAATGGGTCGTATGAGGTAAAACAATTTTATCGTCTGCATAAACTTTTAACAGTTTTAATAAAATAGCAGCTGAGACTTTATCGTCCAAGAAGCGTGACTTAACAAAGCCCTCTTCCGTAATAATGGTCCGTGGATCAAAAGAAACAAAGTCGCCAACTTCAATTCCTAGAGCTCGTGTTTCGTCTTCATTCGTCACTTTTGCATCGAGACGCACTTCCATATTATCTTGGGTACGTTCGGCTGTTCCGGCATCACGGTAAACATGGGTACTTGTTTGATGAATTAAAATAGTGCCACTGACTGTTTGTTGGTTACTCGCCATATGAACGAAGCAATTTTCCCCTTCAATCATATTCCAAGGGAAACCACCTATTTTATCTAGTTTCAAACGTCCATCCGGTTTAACCGCACGTACAATGGCTCCTAAAGTATCAACGTGTGCCGTTATTGTACGATGCTCTTGGGTATTTTGTCCCTCAACCGTCACGATTAAGTTCCCTTTTGGTGTTCGTCGATAGTCATAGCCTAATTCTGTGACTGTCTTAGCTAAATAATCCACTACTTCATTGGTATAACCTGTTGGTGAAGAGATTGCTAATAAGTCTTCTAAATATTGAATTGTTTGTTTCATCCGTTATCTTACTCCTTACATCAATCAATTCGTTTTTCGGTAAAACGAAAGTATATCTTCAAGCACAGTATCGGCATCTTTTTCATGAATGATTTCATGCTTCATATTCGGATATTGTTTTAATACTAAATGACGGTATCCTGCTTTCGTTAGACGGCGTGCAGAATCATCAATCCCGTCTGAGCCGCCGGTAATGAGCGTATCGTCGGCTCCATTTAATACTAGAATTGGCAAATCTGAGTGTTTCGCTTTAAACTTCTTCGGATAATTTAAGAGACGATTCAACTCAAACATCGTTAAATTACCACCATTGGTAAATTGTTCCATTCCTAAAGGATCATTTGCAATCGTTTGTAAATGTTGCTGGTTATAAGCAATCCAATCGAGTTCCTTAGGTAATACATTCAGGATTGAACTTGAAGCTTTTTCGCCACGATAAAAGCCAATTAGTTTTGCCAACGTAATACCAGCACCAACCATTGGATTATAAGGCGGTACACCTGTCAAAATTAACTTGTCAATCCGCTGATCATTTTCCAATAAATAAGCTCTAGCTAGCATTGAGCCCATCGAATGCCCAAACATATAGACTGGTACTTCAGGATACAATTGATTAATAAAATCGGTCACTAGTACTAAATCATTTAAGAGTTCTTGAGTACCATTCATAAACCCTTTAGGATATTTATCCGTTACCGAACGCCCATGGCCACGATGGTCATTAGCCACTACGGCAAAACCTTGTTGAGTTAATTTTTTTATCAAATTTGCATAGCGTTCTTGATGTTCCATCGCACCGTGGACCAGTTGAACAACAGCTTTAGGTTTTTCAACATGATACACTTTAGTAAATAAAGGAAAATTACCGTTCGCTAATAAAAAATATTCCGTCTGATTCGTCGCTACTTGATTACTGGTAATAATTTGAACCCCTTTGGTCGCCTTTCTGTTATGATGTTTACCTAAGAAATATAAATGTGGTAACACGCCGGCCATCATGGTACTAGCTCCTAATACTTTTGCGGTTTTCTTCATGGATTACCCTCCTTTAATTTAAAAAATAAGAGTCAGCAAGGGAATGAGCGAATGGTTGACAATCGACTGATTGCTGTTTCATTTGTCATGCCTCATTGCCCACTCTTAATAAAAATCTTGTATTTAACGTAAATAATTCATAAAAGCTGATGCAATTGTAAAATAAATAAACACGGAAGTTAAGTCACTAAGAGTTGAGATGAACGGTCCACTGGCAACCGCTGGATCAAAGCCGATTTTATTCATTAGTTTCGGAATTAACGCGCCGGCTAAATTCGCAACAAAGATTGCACAAGCCATCGATATACCAATAATACCACCTAAAATAATATTTCGCTTCCATATTCCTGCCACAACCGCAATGGTAACACCAACAATGATACCTTTAATTAAACCAGTTAAAATTTCAAACATTAAATTATTTTTGGTATCTTCTTCTGTTTTATTCGTCAACTTACGCACAGCGACCGCTAATGATTGAGTTCCGGCATTCCCCGCAGTACCAGTAATTAATGTCACGAATGCTGATAATACACTAGCAGATTCAATTAAGTCTTCATACTGACTAATTAACGTAGCAGTCCCCATTCCTAAGAATAATAACGTAATTAACCACGGCAAACGGCTTTTAGCAGCAGACCAAGGTGTTTCGTGGTCAACATTAACATCAACCGCAGCTAAACCAGAGTAGTCACTGTCCGCTTCATCTTGAATAATATCCAAAATATCATCGACTGTAATAATCCCTAAAAGTTCGTGGTCAAAGCCCACAACCGGTAAAGCTAATAAGTCATAGTCTTGAACCATTTTAGCGACTTCGACTTGGTCATCACTCACTTGCACCGAAATCACGCGGGTATTCATGACGTCTTTAACTAAACGACTGTCTTCATTAATGATTAAATCACGAAGTGAAATAACCCCGGTCAAGCGTTCATGCTCATCCATGACATAAACATAATAAATTGTTTCGGCTTGTACCGCTGCGGTTTTTAAATACTCGTAAGCTTCTCTTAATGTCAGATTTTCATCAATCCAAACAAACTCGGTCGTCATAATGGAACCCGCTGTTTCTGGTAAATAATTGATCAATTGACTAATTTCACGAGCACTTTCTGGTTTCATTAATTGCATGTAAACTTTGACTTTTTTTAAGTCTTTTAAATGGTTTAAGAAGTCAACGGCGTTATCGGCATACATTTCAGCTAATACACTGGCCGCATAGTTGTCATTCATTTCATGGAAATAATCATCAATCGGGACTTCATCAACTTCAAAAGCATCAAAGATGCTTGCTAATTCTGATGGTGAAAGGTATTGATAAACTTTATCACGTTCTTCTGGTGATATTTGCTCAAATATTTTAGCTTGATCGTATTGATGCATTGCCAAAAATTCTGCACGAAAACGTGTCATACGATTATTATTTAGTAATTGTTTGATGACTTCTACGTTTTCTTCGAAGTTTCTTTCAAACACTTCCATATTATCCCTCCATAATGATGTTTATTGATTTTCTATCTTAAACGTTGTTTCTTTAATGATCCATTGTCGCATATCATCCGGCAATGGTTGTTGAATTTTAAGCGGTTCTCCTGTAAAAGGTTGGAAAAATTGCAATTCTGCACAATGTAACGCTTGACGGTCCAGTATTTTAGTTAAAGGACCGCCATATAAGTCGTCTCCAATTAAGGGACCACCTACATGGGTTAAATGAACACGAATTTGATGAGTCCGTCCGGTATGTAATTGTAATTTTAATAAAGAACTGTGTGGAAATTGTTCTTGAACCCAGTACTCCGTTTGAGCACTCTTACCGCTAGGATCAACGACTCGCGTAATTAACGATTGATCATTTCTGGCAATTGGCGCATCAATGATTCCATGCACATTCTGCCAGTTGGTCTTTGTCGTTAATGCCTGATAAAATTTCTGTATTTGACCATTTTGTATTTGTCGATCCATCAAGGCGTGAGCTAATCGATGCTTAGCGATTAACATCAGTCCCGTCGTGTCACGGTCTAATCGCGTCACGATATGAATGACTTGATCATGATAATCTTGAGCAACATAATAACCTTTGATACGATTGGCCATTGCCGAATCAGGATCCTTAATCGATGGAATAGAAACCACATCAGCTGGTTTATTGACAACTAATAAATCTCGATCTTCATATACAATCTCGATTGGCTCAAATGATGGAATGACCGTATCATGTCCTTTTTCATCAGGTGCGACCAGGATTAGCTCATCACCAGGATTAATCATCGCCCTAACTGAAACTGGTTGATCATTTAATAATATTTCCCCATTAAATTTTACCGCAGTCGTAAAGCCACGTGGTAATTCTAAATGATGCAAAAAATACTTAATCTGCATGGGTTCCGTTAATTCACTAATAAATTTAAATTCCATCTTATTTATTTAACTCTACTACTTCTCTTAAGAAGTCTTCCATCTCCTGCATAGTATTTTGGTGATTGATACGCGCTTTAATTTCGCCCTGTTGCAAAATAAAAGCATGCGGGACTGTTTCGATATTTAAAAACTGAATGACATCATTAAAATTAAGATCCTCTACTCGACGATTGGTATTGTAATAATGTAAAGTCACATCCAATTCTTTTGCTAAATGGTTTAATTTCGGTATAAAAGCACGACAATAAGGACATTCATCGAAACCTAAATATAACACGACTGCTTCATCCATGCTTTTTTCCATTAATTCATTATACTCTTCTTCGCTAGCAACCTCTTCAACCTGTGAAAAATCAAGAGCCGCCACTTCAGTTAAAGTATTTTTATTGATATGATCGTATTCAGCATATCGTGCCGCTTTTTCTGCTGGTTCCATTGCTAAAAATTGGAGATTATCATCAATAACGACTTCACCATCGATTAAATCTTCCTCTGCGATGACATTACTTTCATTGTCATTATTAGCAGTCGTTGACGCTTCATTTGAATTTTCAACTTGTTCTTCACTTGATTGTACTGACGTGTCAGTAACGGTCTCTTCGGATGTTTCAACGGTTGTTTCTTGGATGGTAGTCTCCTCAGCAGTCGTTGATGCTTCAGTCGTTGTTGTGACTTCCTTATCTGTGGTGGAACAACCTGCTAAAGTTGATATTGCAACCATACTGGTCAAAAATAGAGAATAAAATTGTTTCATATCATTGCTCCTATTATTTTAATAGATTATTGATTTGATTGATATTGTTTTGTTTTTGTTTTAAGCCAATAAAAGATGCTTCCACTCGATTCCAAAAATGGGTATGACGGATATTAGCAAAGCGTATCCGGCTTTCAGAAATTTTTAAAACTAATGATTGAATCTCAATATCACTAATATACTTATTATCAAACATTAACATAAAGGTCGTTTCTTTGCCATGAATGGTAGGATAAATCTTTAACCATTCATCTTTGGCAATAATCATCGGAGAACCTAATGAACGGTAAACACGATTATTTAATGACGCAATCTCTGTTAATTGTAACGCATCTAAACGCGGATGAATCACAGCTCCACCTAATGATTTATTAAGACCAGTGGATCCGGTCGGTGTCGCGATACACAAGCCATCCCCGCGAAGTGTTTCAAAAAATTCTTCTTTAACATAAATATCACTGACCATCGTGCCAAAATTTGAACGAATCGAACATTCATTTAATGCCAAGAATTTACTTTTATTGCCAATGGTATCTTCCATGGTAATCTCTAACAATGGATAGGTCACCGGTGGTTTATCCACACAATCTAACAAACCTTCGACCAGAGCTTCAATTTCATATGATTGCCAATCAGCATAGAAACCTAAATGGCCGGTGTGAATCCCAATAAACTGTATCGAATCTACACGATTTTGTAAACGTTGAAAGGCGGATAATAAGGTGCCATCGCCTCCGATTGTAATAATATAATCGAATGCTTGTTCTTCATCGACCACTGCAATATTCGCTTTTGCTAATAGTTTTAATAATTTTGCTTTAATCGACTGTGATTCTTCTTTTTTACTTGCATAAATATAAACACGAATTGACATCTTGTCGGCCTCCTATTTGCGATCAAAGATACGAATAGCTTCCCTAATTTCATCTCTAATCTCAGACATTTCTTCATCTAACATAAAAGCAGCTTCCGATGCTCTTTCCAATCTTCTAAGGATTTCTTCTGGGTATTCTCCTCGATATTTATAATTTAGAGAATGTTCAATTGTTGCCCAAAAATTCATCGCCAATGTACGGATTTGAATTTCAACAATGACATTAACGGTTTCATTTGCTCGTTGAACCGGGTACTCGACTACCATATGATAAGAACGATAACCACTCGCTTTCCGATTCTTGATATAATCACGGACTAATAACACTTTAAAATCTTGCCGATTTTTCAATAGATGAGCGACCTCATAGATATCTTCAACAAACTGGCACATAATCCGAATACCCGCAATATCTTGAACACCAATTAATAAGTCTTCTGGTTCAATATTACGGATAGCCATCTTTTCTAAAATACTCTCTTTTGACTTTACCCGTCCAGTTACAAATTCGATAGGTGTATGGCGATGGTTATCTTTATATTCATCGCGAATATTTTTTAATTTTAGCTTCAATTCTTCTACCGCTTGATTATACGGCGCTAAAAATTGTTTCCAATCTTCAATAAAATTATCTTCTACTTGCATCGTCAATCACCTCATTTGAAATTGGTCGCACTAACATTTCCATTTTACCACAACTTGAGTAAAATTTATTGGGATATGCGAGAAAAATTTGATATAATCAAAAACGGACTAAAGAAAGAGGGATATCATGAGTTATTCAATTGAACAAGAAATAAAAGCCAAGTTAACCGCTAATGAATTCACAAAACTATTAAGTCATTTTGAACTGGCTTTTGATCAATATCAAACCCAACATAATAATTACTATGATTCAGCTGATCAAAAACTCAAAAAAGCGCAGGCTACCTTAAGATTACGGAATTTTAATACCCATAGCGAATGGACCTTTAAACAACAACAAGACCAACATCGTTCACTTGAGTTAACTGAAAGTCATAGCTATCCTATCGTGCCCGTCCCTCAAACAATAACCCTTGACCAACTTCATGACCCCGTCATAAAGGATCAATTGCGTTATTTATTTAAGGACGATGACACTTTGGAGCTTTTTTTACAAATAAAAACAGACCGTTATCTTTACCAAAACGAATACGGCGAATGGGCTATTGACCGAACTTATTATGGTGATACCGTCGACTATGAAATTGAATTAGAAACCCATGACTTAGAACCAGCAAAAGTAGCATTTGAAAACTTACTCACCGCCTTAGCAATCGATTTTCGGCCAGCAGATAAGAAGATTGCTCGAGCTTTGCATTATCTAAAACAATCAAATGATCATTAAAGCTTATGATTGGTATTAGAAATTTAGTTTTGGTAAGATAACATTACTAGAGAGATTAGAGGGAGGAATTACTGTGAAATCTGAATATCAAATTGAATACAGAACGAATGGGATTCCTAAAGTTTTTGAATTTTACTTATTTGTCAATCCATTAGGACGCCAATGTTTTAACTGTGAACGAGAATTAACCAAAACAATAGACTTAATTTCTGCTAAAACCGACGTCCACATTTTATGTTTCCACAATCAAAGTATTGTAACAGAATTTATGAATCGTTTAGGAATACCGTCTACCGATTTGACTTCACGTAACCATATTTATCGTAGTGTTTATCTAGCCTCATTAGCTTATAAAGCCGCTTCAATGCAAGGCAAAAAGAAGGGCCGCCGGTTCCTAATGGAAATGCAGTCACGAATTGTCGGGCAGTTAGAAAGATTTTCAGATGAATTTATTTTAGATTTAGCTGAAGAGATTGGCCTAGACATGCAAACCTTTGTCGATGATTTGGAATCTGATTATGCCAAACATTTATTGCAAAAAGATCAACAAATCGCTCGTGATATGAATGTCGCGTGCACACCTGCTTTAGTGATGTTTGAACACAGACTTGGTGAACGTGGTGTGTTATTAGAAGGATCGTTTAAAGCGCAAAATATTTTATCACATCTAGATTTCTTAATTGAGTTAGATTACTTAAATGATTTAAATAAACCAAAGCTATCGCTTATTGCTAAAAGAAAGACTGACTAAAACTATTCGACCTAGCATAACTGTCATCCCAATGGTTGGGATGGCAGTTCTTTTTTAGGCTCTACAACCTTTTGTGTGGACCCACAAGAAATAGGCTATTTATTGTTGAGACCCAATCCCCTGGAGAAGTTTTTTTAAAGCTTGACAAACAATATTAACGGAACAATCGCCACCGATTTGACAAACAATGCTCTAACTAATAAGTATGCTTTAAATGATGTTACTTTAAATATCGGGCGCGATAGCTTCCCTTAACTGTCGAAACAGCATAAAATATAAAAGAGACTTGAGGCTGGCATAAACTTGATAATTTTAGTTAAGGTTATTGTTCGTAAATTAATAGCGCAGGGGTTGAGTGGTCTCAAACTGTGCGGGGTAACAGACAAAGCGAGAATCATTCGATTTTCTTCTTCTGGTCCATTCCCAACTGTGCGGTTGTGAACAGTCGAAACGAAATTCATTTGAATTTCTATTTCTTGCTTAACCCTCTTTTTTCATTTTATTTAACAAGTAACGATTATATTGGAATGATAAGATACCCGCCAACATAATCATGGCATAACCTAATAAACTATAACGATCAGGCACTTGTTTTAAAAATATAAAGCCCCATAAACCAGTGAAAATAATATTCGTGTAATCAAAAACCGATATTTCAGAAGCCGGAGCAAATTTATAGGCAAATGTAATACCAAATTGACCCACGGTTGCCATTAAACCAACAGTTACCAAAATTAAAATTTGTTGTCCACTCATCGGTGCATAATTAAAAATGAGCTGTGGTAAACTGATAATCGTGGAAAAAGCCGAGAAAAAGGCAATAATAAATGCCGGGGTAACACCCATGGAATTCAGTTTTCTAACACAAGTATAAGCCGCACCGGCACTAACCCCACCTAAAATACCGATTAGATAAGGGAACATCGCGGTCGATGCTAACGTTGGTTTTACGACAAATAATACGCCCGTAAAAGCAAAAGCCAGCACTACCAAATGGAATTTCTTCATCGGTTCCTTTAAAAACAAAAATGAGAAGATTAAGGTTGCGAATGGCGATAATTTGTTTAATACTGATGCATCAGAAATCATAAGATGATCCATCGCATAAAAATTACACCATAAACCGACAGTCCCAATAAACGCTCTTAGAATCAGCGTTCCCCAAGGAATTGATTTGGGATTTTTAAGTTCTTTAATAGGTACCTTCTTATGTTCATTGAATAAAACAATGATTGCGACAATCATTGCTATTAAATTTCTAAAAAAACTTTTTTGAATGGTCGGAATATCACCTGCTAATGGAATAAATAAGTTCATTAATGAAAATCCTAATGCTGATAATAAAATGGCGATAATTCCTTTACTTCGTAATGACATACTTCACTTCCTTTTCAAATTAATCCACATTCTAGTGTAACATATTTCCACATAACTAAAAGTATCAATTCATCACTTACTGTCGCTACTACTCTTCATTTTCTACAAATGCTTGATAATCATTTAGCAACCAAACTTATTTATAAATAAAAAAAGAGCTAGGAAATCGTCATCCTAACTCTATATTTTTAATTATTCAGCATCTTTTGCTCTGTTTTTGCCATCGTAGAAACCACATGATGGACATACACGGTGACTTAATTTTAATTCACCACATTCCGGACATGTGTTCATTCCTGGAACTTCTAATTTAAAGTGTGTACGACGTTTTCTTTTTGATGCTTTTGATGTTTTACGTTTTGGTACTGCCATGTTTTACACCTCCTGATAGTGACTGAGTTTACTCAGTTTCATTGTCTTCGTTTAATAGGGATTGCAACTTCGCTAGGCGTGGATCAATTTCCGGCTTAGCATCCTCTTGTTGCTGGTGGTATTCATCTTCGGTCAAGACTGCCCAGTGATTACCTTTCGGTAAATCCTCTTCAACTTCATCAGGTCCTACCACTCGTTGCGGTAAACTTAATAATAGAGTCTCCAGTACAGCCTGTTCGAGGTCGATATAATCGTGTTCAAGAACGATAGTTGTCTCCTCATAATCGTCTGCATTTACATCATTCTCAGGATAGACGTAACGTTCCTTAATTGGGAAGGTTAAATCCACTTCCACAGGTTTTAAACTGCGCGTTGATGGTAATGTAATAACTACATCCGCATTACAGTGTAATATAATATCTGGTTCTCGAACAACAAAATAACCTGATACGTGAACGGGTCTTAAATGAATAATTGAATCATCTCGTGAAATTGCTTGTTCTTTGATATCCAAATCGACTTCGATTGGTACCAATTCATCTCTACTATCACGTAACTTTCGAATTGTCCATTTCATATTATCACCTCTAAAACGACAGTATGTATTATACCCTATTTTTGGCTATACTGTCAATTCTCTCTTATATTTTGATAGTGTCAAATTATTGTTGGTTTTCCTC
>NZ_KV805657.1:0-412 GCF_001811625.1 Globicatella sp. HMSC072A10
GGCTATCGCGTCTTTTTTGCGACAGTCCCTGCCCTCATCAATCAGTTGAAAGAGCATCGATCAGAAAGAACCTTACGGTCATTCGAATTAAAATTTGAAAATTACGATCTCGTCATTATTGATGAACTTGGGTATATCTCTTTCGACAAAGAAGGGGCGGAATTATTATTTTCACATCTATCTTTACGAGCGGGAAGAAAATCTACCATTATCACGAGTAATTTATCATTTTTAAAATGGCAAGAAATATTTCATGATCCCGTCCTAACAGCTGCCTTAACCGACCGTTTGACTCATAAATCACATGTTGTAAATATGGTCGGTCCTTCTTACAGAATGAAAGAAACAGAACAATGGATAAAAGATAATTCAAAGATGACAGTGGCTCAATTTTAAATTGCGAAATGGCTCA
>NZ_KV805658.1:0-20262 GCF_001811625.1 Globicatella sp. HMSC072A10
TTTACTTTATTTTTACATTTTTTACAGAAATATATCCACTCGATGATTTTAGTTGATCGAGTGGATATTAATCAATCTATTTAATTGTATATTAGCTTTGCGGCGTTGTTTCATCAGCTTCTAATGTAATAGTTAATTTTTGAGTTTCGCCTCTACGAATAATGGTTAATTCTACTTGGTCGCCTGCTTGATGTTTGTAAAGTTCTTTTCTTAGGTCCATCATGCCATTAATAGCGACACCATCAATTTCAGTAATAACATCGTATTTTTCCATACCTGCTTTATCTGCGGCTGTACCTGATACTACTTCGGATACTACGACACCATCTTCAGCATCTTCGGCTAAGCCAAGTACTTCAGTTTTTGATCTCGCTGATAATTGATTAACAGGAATTAAATAACTTACACCTAAAACTGGTCTTGTTACTTTACCATTTGCTTCTAATTGTGAAATGACGTTTTGCACATCATTACTTGGGATAGCAAAGCCCATTCCTTCGATTTCAGTTGAGCTTAATTTACTAGAGTTAATACCAATTAATTCTCCGTTTTTATTAATAAGCGCTCCACCAGAGTTCCCCGGGTTAATCGCTGCATCGGTTTGGATTAAGTTCATTTCCCAATCATCTTCACCGTCATCATTCATATCAAATGGTACGACACGATCGGTTCCAGATACAATACCTTGTGTTACCGAACTTGAAAACTCACTTCCTAAAGGAGAGCCAATCGCAATTGCTAAACTTCCTACTTTTAATTGATCTGAATCAGCAAAAGTAATGGCTGTCTTTAGTTTCTCTGAAGAAACTTTTAGGACTGCTAAATCTGTAAAGACATCTGTTCCGACTAATTCTGCGTCGACCGTGTCACCTTCAGCAGTGATAATTTGTAATTTGTCCGCGCCATCAACAACATGATTGTTAGTTACAATATAAGCAGAGTCTCCTTCAATTTTATAAACAACCCCACTACCTGTTCCATACAATTCTAAAGATTGTTCTGGATCTTGTAAATCAACAGTTCCTTGACTATTTGAGCCATAACCATAGCCAAATCCATAATTACCGATTTGGTTCATATGTTGAGCTTGTAAATTATTGACTGAAACGACTGCGTCACCTGTTTTTTCCACGGCACCCATAATCGCTGATTCAAAGTCTGTTAATGTTTGACTATCAGTATTACTTTCTTGCGAATATGCTTTCATCTTTTCAGATGACTGAAACAGTCCATTAAATGCAAGTAAAAACACCATTCCAATGATAATGGCACTACCTAAAATACCGCCAAACACACTTTTCCAAAATGGATTATCTTTTTTATTTGAATGCATTGGGATTATATTTTTTGACTCATCATTTATTTTTTTGTTGTCCATAGTAATTCTCCTTTACTAATCTTGATTATGTATTCAATATATCACGGATTTATGAATAATCATTGAACATTCTTCTATAAAATATTTACCAATTGTCTATTTTTTATATTCAACGGCAGGCAAAACTTAAAAGTTCCGTTTAGTTCTAGCTGTTTTATTTTATAGTACAGTGATGGCGTAAATCTCTAACTGCTACTGAATGAGGTTAGGCATAAACTTGGTCAATTCATTTTTGGTGATTGCTGGTTAATTTATAGCGCCATGTGTTCAAACTGCGGCTTGAAGTGTTGTTTGAAACTACTCAATGATACAATGATGGACCAACGAAGAGAAAACCGATCGCGCTGATACTTCACGCCCACTACCATTACATTCGTTTATCACACTTATCTCCACTAACTTCTAGTAACGTTATAAAAATAAGGCTGAGCTTAAACGACAATCGTTTTTTGCTCAACCTTTAATTTTTAGCGTTTTGACAGGGAGTTGGCCAGAAGTAGAAAATTGAATAATTTTCGCTTTGTCTGCCCACCCCCGCACAGTTGAGTAGGTCTTAAACAAGTCTTTAAGACGCAGGTTGAGACCACTCAACCACTGCGCTTAAGACGCAGATTGAGACCACTCAACCACTGCGCTTTTTATTTAATAACAATAACTTGATTGAGTCTACCAAATTTTTCTTTAACCTCATTAAGACGCAGTTTAAGGCCACGCAACCACTGCGCTATTAATTGATGAACAACAATCTCAACTAAATTTATCAAATTTATGCCCAACCTCACTGTCAAGGATAATACAAATAAATCATTAGCTTTCCTAATATTTAGTAGATCCTCTTTTTATAAATACATTAATTTTGTTGATTGAGCTGGATCGGTCATATGAAGAGTAAAATCTTCATTCACTCGCATATCTTTAGCTGACATTGAATTAAACATTGTTGACATCGCCAGTTCTTTAGTATTATTGTCACGGCTCAAATGACCCAAATAGATTTCTTTAGTTTGATCGCCAATCATTTCAATCATTGCATTAGTGCCCGCTTCATTACTTAAATGACCTTTATCACTTAATATTCGTTGCTTTAATGACCAAGGGTATTGTCCATAGCGAAGCATCTCGATTTCATGATTACTTTCTATTAAATAGGCACTGGCATTGCGCAATTGACTTTTAAGTCGGTTACTTACATACCCCGTATCCGTCAACATTACAAATTGCTTATCACCTTTTTGAAAAGCATAAAACTGCGGCTGTGCAGCATCGTGGCTGACATTGTAACTTAATACATCAATATCACCTATTGACATCATTTGTTCGGGTTCAATATATTTTCTATTCTCTAGTGCAATTGCACCAATTTGTTTTTCCATCGCCAACCATGTTTGACGGTTAGCATAAATAGGAATATTGTATTTTCGTGATAAAACGCCGACTCCATGAATATGGTCCTTATGCTCATGGGTTACAAAAATAGCATCCACCTTGGATAAATCGCGGTCAATTTGCTTAATTAACTCATGAATTTTCTTCCCACTAAGGCCTGCATCAATCAGAATTCTTTGGTTATCTGTTTCAACATATGTACAATTACCACTACTCCCACTTGCTAAAATAGCAAAGCGCAATCTTTCATCTTTTGTTTCTAACACTCTATCATCACTTTCTAACATCTTTAGAAGCCTCCAGCTCCTGATCCACCACCAGATCCACCAGAACTTCCACCACTAAATCCACCACCAAATCCACCGGTATTGGTGCCACTATATTTGGTTGTTCGTGGCTGAGCACTTCCTATTGTATTATTAATGGAATGATTCATTCCCCGCGTTAAGATATACGGATTAGAATAGAATCCTCCACCTACACGCATTTGTTCTAACTCAACCGGTTTAAACTCCATCTTCATCGCTTCCACTACTTTATCAGCGACACCTAAAGAAATGGCATAAACTAAAAACTCTTCCCAAAGCTCAAGCGAACCGATTTCCCGCATATTAAAATTACCAATATCATTCAACATATTTTTAAATCCAGTCCACTCTTGTATACGACGATCTTGGTCAGCTGTTCGAATTGGTTTAAACAATACCATTAACCATATAATTAATGTCGCTATCCAACTCGCTCCGCCGATGATTGCAATCCAAGGGATAAAATGTTGATACGCTGTATGATTAATCAAACTAATGGCAATTACCACAAAAATTGGGATGAAAACCAACCCCATGACACCATTTGCCGACGCTATCTTCTGCTCTTTGTTATTGCCTTTTAGTTGCATCCCTCTTACTTGGGTGAAATTGACAAATCGAGTCCAAAGATTATAGTTTTTCTTAGCTAAGCTACGATCCTTTGAGGCGGATTCTTCTAACTCTTGTAGTGTCACCGGTTGGTCCGTTGGCATTACATACTGTAAAGCGTACTTTTCATGTTTTTGCAATTGGCTGTCATCACCATATTTTTCACCCGGCTCAATCAAAACGGTTGATTGGCCTCCTCTTGAAAATAGCCCTCGTCTTTCTTTGGTCACTTCAGTAAGAACTAAATATCCTTTTCTAGCTAAATCCACTATTGTTGCCGTAAAGTCTTCTGTACTTGGTGTTCCTTTAAAAACGGACGTTGACATCAAGGCTGGTGTTATATCTTCAGGTAAAGTATAAATATGATCAGGCAATTTTATTGGATTAGGATTGAGTGATTTCTTTTTATTTAAATAATAAATTAACAATCCAATTGGTAAAGCGGGCATCAGAATCGATATTAACATTCCAAAAAGTCGAATCCAACCTAATTGAGTCGCATAAGATTCACGATCTCGTTCGACTTGATCGTTCTCTCGCTTAATAATTTCATCTTTTTTCGCGACTTCTCGTTTATTTTGATTATTGGGTGTTAACGCAATCGGAAAAATAGAATTCACTTCTACAAACTGTTTCGGTGGGTTATTTGGCACCGTCACCTTAATGGCACTTTTTCCTTCATATTCTACCAACTCTACCTCTCCTTGAGGTGCACCATGGCCCCAAGCTCTAAAATCTTCTTGGTTCGCTACCTTTCCAGGTAAAACAATCAAAGCTTCAATATCTAAATAATCATCAATACCTTGTCCCACAATTTTACGGTTAAATTCTGCCGTATCACTGAAATTGGTTACCAAATCGGTTAAAGTATATTCTAATACAAAGGTTACTTTTTCATTTTGGGCAGGATAGTAAACTTTAAATTCGTAGATATCACTGGCTTGTGATACTTGATAAGTTTCACTAGCACCGGTTGGTGTCTCTTCAAATATTTCATCTTCTTGTGTTTGATTATCTTTGACCCCGACTTGATAATCTTTTAACTCATATCCTGTACGATCGATTTGAAACAACGCACCATTCATATAATCAACATCATAAATATACTCTTCTCTAAAGCGGACACTGCCATCCGAGCTAATCTGTGCATGTATTTTTTCACTAATAATGTTAAAATCTACTTCTTGAGCACTGACCAAAGTAGGAAATATTACTAATAGCGCTAACCAAAAAGTAATCCAAACTTTTGTTAAATGTTTCAAACAACTCACTCCTTTTGATTCCTAAACAATCGGGAACACTACACACAAACTAAAACAGTTGTCTTCTAACTCTAGCGTCATACTGCCACCATATTTTTTAGCGATAAAATCAATGTTTTTAAGACCATAACCATGATTTTCCTTATCCTTTTTTGAGGTCTCGGGTATAACCGTTAAGTTCAATTGGTCATCGATACAATAGTTATCTACTCTTAATATTACCATTTTTCCACGATTTTGTAACTTAAGAGTCACTAATTTTTTCTCTGTTTCAGGAATTTTCTCCACGTGCTCAATCGCATTATCTAATGCATTTCCAAATAGACTACAGATGTCCATAACTTCCATATTATGAAGTAAAGCACCATTAGCAATACAAGTAAGACTAATATCGTGTTCTTGACAATACATATTTTTTCGTGTCAAAATCGTATCCAATACACCATTACTCGTTTCAATTTTATGATTCAAACTTTGAATCGCATCGCTCAAATCTGATAAATAACGACGGCGAACTTCAACATCATCTTCCGCTAAAATCACTTGTATTTGATGTTTTAAATCATGTGCTTTCCGGTTTATATAATTCGTATTCTCTGCATAAGCTTTATACTGATGATACTGCGATTGAAACAAATTCTGAATCGCATCCAATTCACGTCGACGATTTTGATCGATTAATTGATATTGTTGCATATATAATAAGCAAATACCAGAGATATTCACAACCGTTCTGACAAAAAAGACAGAATAAGAATTCCCTAAGTGATAAGCCGTTTTAGTGAGTAAAAAACCGATATTGCTAGCCAAAAATATTAAAATACCGGTCATGATAAATATAATAACGGTTTTGCGGTTAACGGCATTTTTTAAACGCACATAATTAATCTTGTGATCCCAAAAATTACTATAGCTAAAATAAGTGCAATAATACCAATAAAATTGAGACACTCAACGAGTAGATTGTTCGCTAAACTTGTATCTAAAATAAAAGTTACATATATTTGCCATACGATCGATGCTAAAAATTCCGAAAGTATAAAGGCTTTGACTAGAAACATGAACAACATACTAGGATGTAGCTCCGCTAATAAATAGATCGTTAATCCCATCCATAGAATATTCAATAACATTCCCGGAATCCATAACATTAAAGGCCAATTGGCAACTAATAATTGCAGCGCTATTTGTCCTAATAAAGTTAAAATCGAAATAATAACAAAACCACGATTAATTTCTTCTTTTATAGGATAAACACATATGATACACGCAATCCATTCCGTAAGCGCCGTATAAATGCGGGGAATATCTGGTAAAGAAGATTCAAACATTATAAAACTTATCCCCCTAAATACTGGGTAAATTTCTCAACACATTCCTTTTTACGTGCACGACTTATTTGAATTTTATATTCTCCTAAGTGGGCGACCCCAGCTGATTTATCTTATGTTCTACATGTTCAAAATTAATAATATACGAATTATTACATCTAAAGAAACGTACTGGGTCGAGTTTTTCTTCAATATTTTTCATTGAATCAATCAGAGTAAAGCGTCCATTTAAGGTTACAAAATCAATATAATGTCCTTGGCTTTCACAATATAGTATCGAATGTTGATCTACTCTTTTAACCGTTCCACTGACTCGAACCACGATTGAATCATCTTGTTTCTTAACTTTTTTGATAATCTTTTTGAAATGTTCTTCGAAAGTAAACTTATTTAATGGTTTTAATAAAAAATCCGATGCTTCGACAGAATAACCTTGAATGGCAACTTGAGCATGGTTTGTAATAAATACAATCAGCACCTCTGAATCGGTTTCCCTAATTTTTTTGGCGGTTGACATGCCATCCATAAATTCCATTTCAACATCTAAATAAATAATGTCAAAACTCGATTAAAAACGATCCACCAATTCAATCCCATCTGCAAAACAAGTAATATCCGCTGGTATTTCTAAGTTAGCGGCATTCTCTTCGATATATCTTACTAACCTTCCTCTAAATTCCTTATGGTCGTCTACAATTGCGATTCTCACCAATCATCACCTCATACTCTTTATTTTATTATACACTAATTCTGTAATGGACAATACTGGTTTACCTTCGAAGTACTATCTTCATTCACATTATTTAATTTCAATAATACTAAACCATCATGTACTCTGAAAAAACGAAAAGAAGCTGGAGCTTTGACTCCAGCTTGTTAATAGCCACCAAATCGTCGTATTAATTTATACAATTGATTAGAAAGCTTTATTCCTATTTTTGTTTTGAAGGTGGTTAAAAAACCAAATAAACCCAAACGCAATTTTTTAAATGCACGAGGATTATTTTCTCGTAAATAACGCCATAATTCCTGTCTTTTTTCAAAAGCGTCATCGGTACCAATCCGATTTAATAAAGCGCTCGAAATATTGGTAACAATTTCTAGATGCTTCAATAAATAACGCTCTTGAAAAGGATGAAGTTGGTGGCTAAAATCATATGAATCAATCAATAATTTATTTACCTTAATTTGCTGATCAATGCGTTTCATCATCACTTTTTCGTTAATAGATTGATCATCTCTTCCAATAAAATAACGATAAAAGTCAACATTTAAATAATACATCGTGGTCATTTTGGTTAAGGGTACATATACAAACAAATTATCCACATAGAAGGTATGTTCTGGCAATTGTAATCCAGAAGCTTTAAATGCTTGCGTTTGATAAATAATCGAATGCATCATAATGTATTTTTCAGTTGGAAATGGACGAGTGTCACCCCATTTAAATATTTTATTTTCAGGGAAAATATGGCGGTAGCGAACAACCTTTTTGGCTTCAGCACCTTCTTGCTCATAAACATAATTGGTAAACAGAACTTCCACCGTTTGTTGTTAGTTTTCAAACTCCGTTAAAGTATCCATGACACGTTTCAATGCCTCTTCATTGAGCCAATCATCACTATCCAATACTTTAAAGTATTTACCGGTCGCATGCTGCAATCCTGTATTCACCGCTCCACCATAACCTTTATTCTCTTGATGAATAGCCACCACTATATCTGGAAATCGCTCTTGATATTGTTTTGCTACTGCGAAAGTTTCATCTTTTGAACCATCATCTACAACCAATAGCTCGATTCGCGCATCATTTAAATCGGTCACTGATTCGATTACTTTATTTAAATAATCCTGTGAATTGTAACTCGGTACAACGACACTTAATAACCTCATCGTAATTCCTTTCATATTATTCATGTAGTCTAATATTATCAAATACTATGGGAATTAAACAAGCCTATTTTTCCTTAATTTTATTCTATCATGCTCCTTTATAAGTCAGATGGACAACTTCATTTTTGGTCGCCTTCCATACATAATTGGTGGAGTACTTGATAATGCTGCCAATAGAAAGTGTAGTAAATCGCTTAGCAGTATCAAACCCAACTCATTGATCTTTTGTGACTCACAACCAATATTTAAAAATACTGAGCATTTTCATCATAACCACGCTTTTCGAAAGTCGGAAAACTGTAAAGTGATGTGCTCCCCAAAAGTTAGTTTCTAACTGTAACTTTCGAGGGGCACATCAAAAACCCGCTGGGAATTAGCTTTCTTAATCCCCCCAAAAAAATATATTATTGGTTCGACTTTTTAGCTCCTATATCACTTCAATATGCAAACTTGGTACATGATTGGCATTATTTGTATAAATTAAATTCTAGTCTGATACTACATTAATAGTACATTGGTTTATCTTTTGTTATAATATAGTTATTATTTGAAGGAGGCTAAAATATGGAATACCAACGTTTTGATTCAAAAATTATTGTCCGCCTTGACCGAGGCGATTATGTGATGGATAGCTTAAAAGAAGTGGCGAAAAAAGAATCGATTCAAACTGGATTCATTAGTGCCATTGGAGCAGTTGATTTAGCACAACTTAATTATTTCTTTTTAAATTTACAAAACTATAAAACCGTGGATTTTGAAGAAGCATTTGAAGTTTTATCGATGAATGGAAACATTACTCAAAATAATGGAGAGCCGCATCTCCACTTACATACGGTCCTTGGTAGAAGCGATTATTCTACAATCGGAGGACATTTACTTGATGCCCGAGTAAGTATCACTCTAGAAGTTATTATCGATATCATTGATACCACGATAACTCGTGAAGATGACGAAAAAATTAACAATTTTAAATATATGAAATTTGACGCTTAATCACGGGCTTTTATATATAAAAACAGTGCTGGTGATTTCTGCACCAACACTAAAATATATAGAACCACTAAAAACATTAAAAAGGAACTGACCACGCGTACACGCTCACTTAACAACACTTTCAGTGAAGTGATGAGCAGTATCCTGTGGTTCAGTTCCTTTTTTATCATTGCGGACGGTATCGTCCTTTAATATACGTTCATTTTTGCTATTTTACGCTCTTTAAAATCCAATACCCTTTATCTTGGGTTATTTTTTCAACATTGTCAAACAATCTTTCCATATATTTAGCCATTGAAGGGGCTCCTTGTTTCTTCTGAATCACGACATAGAGAATTCCGTTCGGTTGTAGTATTTGGTGTGCTTGCTTAACAAACGCTTGAATTACCGCTTTTCCAGCTCTAATTGGCGGATTCGTTACGACTACGTGAGCTGATTTTTCTAATGTAACAGTTGTCGCATCATGATGAATAAAGGTACAATTCGACACTTGATTGCGTTCAGCATTATCCTGTGACAGTAATTGCGCTCGTTGATTAATTTCAACCCCAATCACCTCAATTTTAGGATAACTTTTAGCCAAGCTAATGGCAATCGGACCATACCCACTCCCTAATTCAACTATCGGGCCCTCTAACAGAGAGGATAAATCTTCTACAACCGCCTCTAATAAAACTTTGGAGCCATAGTCGACTTGATTTTTAGAGAAAACACCACTATCGGTTTTAAATGTTAAAGGGAAATTTAACCATTGAAATTGAATCGTTCTGACATTGTGATCCAAATGCTCATTATTTTCAAAATATTGATTAGACATTGCTCGCTTCCTTTATTCTGGATTGGCTACCATTATTTCTAAATCACCACGTAGGGTCACTGATTGAATCGCTGTTGGTAAAATAAATGAATCAGCTAGTTTAAGTGGGTACACTGTTCCATCGACTTCCATTTCACCTTCACCGGTAATGACTGTTGCCAAATAATAGTCCTTAGGTAAATCAACCACTAGCTCTTTTTTCAAGTCCCACTTGTAAACACTAAAATACTCATTGGTTAAATAGTGCACCACTTGACCCTCTTGATTGCCTTCGGTAGCAATTTCTAATTCTGGTGTTTGATGCGGAATCATCGTCACATCGAAAGACTGTTGTAAATGTAATTCACGCTCATGACCATTCGCATCCGTACGATGATAATCATAGACACGATAAGTAGTATCTGAGCTTTGTTGAATTTCTAAAATAACAATACCAGCACCAATCGCATGAATGGTACCATGTGGCACATAGAAAAAGTCGCCATCTTTAACCGGTACTTCGGTCAATAGTTCATCCCAATTATCTTTTTCAACTTGTTCGATAAATTCCTCTTTCGTTTGAGCTGTATGACCATACACTATTTTAGCTCCAGGAGCTGCCGAAATAATATACCAGCACTCCGTTTTTCCTAACTCGCCAGCTCCTTCATGCGCCGCAGCATATTGATCATCTGGATGAACCTGTACAGATAAGGCTTGAGAAGCATCAATGATTTTAGTTAATAAAGGAAATACTTCTTCTCTAGGGTTACCAAATAATGCGGGTTGTTCTTTATACAAACGATCTAAAGGTAACCCTTCTAACTCAGTCGGAGACGTTACTTCTGTAACACCATTTGGATGACCACTGATCATCCATCCTTCTCCAGTTTGATTACTAGGAATCGGTAGGTCAAAATAAATCCCTAATTTATTACCACCCCATATTTTCTCTTGCAATACAGGTTTTAAAAATATTGGTTTCATAAAACAGCTTTCCTTCCTTTCACAATTTTTCAACAAACTTTCATCTTTTCATTCGATATTATAACACTTTTTCCTAGTTCATGGTAAACTAATAGTAGATTAATTTTGGAGGTTTGATGATGATCAAATTATTTGCTTCCGATATGGACGGAACTTTATTAGACGAGACACATACTATTAATGACCGCACCGCTAAAGCCATCCATGATTTGCAAGCAGCTGGAGTAGAATTTATGATAGCAACCGGACGTGACTACCAATCTGCCAGTCGCTTAACAAAAGCTCAAAATATATCTTGCGCGATGATTAATTTAAACGGTGCATTAGTGCACGACAAAGACGGAAACGTCATCTATGATTGTCCTCTAGAACAAGAAACAATCGAGAGCGTCATCGCTTATTTAAAAGACCATGGCTTATTGTATACAATTTATACCGAAGCTTATTCTTATTTTTATAACCGTGATGAATATATCCAAAACACCTTTAAAATTTTACAGAAGCGCTTTGACTTTGACGATTTAACCATGGCTCAAATTAAAGATAATTTAATGGAAAACAAAGACGCTTCAGAATTTACTTTTTCTAAAGAAAACCCGGTTTTAAAAATGATGATTATGAGCGATGATGACGACAAATTGCATCAAACTCGTCTTTACCTTGAAAAATTCCCTGAACTCGATGTCACTTCATCAGGACCAGGAAATATTGAACTTACACATAAAAATGCTCAAAAAGGTCTGGCTATTATTAAATATATTGAAAAGCAAGGTTATACAATGGATAATGTTGTCACGATTGGTGATTCTTTAAATGACCGTTCCATGTTACAACTTTGTCCGAATAGTTATGCCATGGCAAATGCCAGTGAAGAAATCAAAGAAATGGCTGCGCATACGACCTTTAGTAATGATCAATATGGCGTGGCGGTGGTCATCGAAGAATTATTAGAAAATATGAAAAAATAAACCTCATTAAAAGAGTGAATTGCCCGTGAGCATTGACAGCCATCACGAGTAATTCACGCCTTTTTAGTATTTTGTGACTTTTATTTGATATTGACTAGCAATATTATTTTTTACGCATTGTTTTACGGATATCTAATGCTACGGCGGCCACAATGACAATACCTTGGAAAACATTGGTCATTTCTGGTGTGATACCCAAGAATTGTAAACACGTTTTTAATAACTCAAATACCAATACCCCGACTAAAATTCCCGGTACGCGTCCAACCCCACCAGAGGTTGAAACCCCACCGATAGTGGCAGCAGCAATCGCTTCTAACTCATACCCGGTTCCGGCCGTTACCGCTGCTGAACCTGTTTTAGCGGTTAATAAAAACCCTGCGACAGCATACATGGTTCCAGCTAAAGCATAAATCAATAGTTTAGATTTGGCAGTGTTCACTCCAGACACCTCGGCAGCGACTTCATTACCACCTATCGCATACATTTGTTTACCATAAACGGTGTATCGATATAAAATATACATAAAAATCCCCGCTACAATTGCTACGAAAGTTAAATACGGTATTTGCAAGCCACCTAATTTGACCCCTTGTGCACCAAAACGTGTATAGGTTTGATTCAATGAACCAATAGGCGCGTTTTTAGATAACATCATATTTAATCCATAGATGGCAATTTGTGTCCCCAATGTCGCGATAAAAGGCGGTACATGTAAGCGCGAGATAATTAAACCATTGACAACCCCTAAAGCTAATCCGACCACTAAAGCAGCCAATAACGCTACAATAATTGGTGACCCTGCAATACCCGGATACATCACACCTGAAGCATCTGCTCTTTGTAAAAAGACCGCTGCCACAACTGATGTTATCCCAACGATACGCCCTGCTGATAGGTCTGTTCCACGGATAATAAGTGGACCTGAGATACCTAAAGCAATAATAAAACGTACCGAAACATTGGCTAAAATATTTTTTAAGTTATTAAAACTCAAAAAATTATTGGCACTAAAAGCCGTATAAATGACCATTAAAACAATGACCACGATTAAGGCATTCTCAATAATTTGCTCTTTAAAGCTACGTTTTGGTTTAATGATTTCACTCATTCGCTGCACTCTCCTTTGATTGCATGAATTTGGTAGCTAAATCCATGACTTTTTCTTGCGTTGCTTCTTCTTTCGATAAAAATCCAGAAATCTTGCCTTCACACATTACCATAATCCGATCAGATAGCCCTAAAATTTCACTCATTTCAGAAGAAATAACGATAATAGATTTGCCTTGTTTGGCTAAACGATTAATAATTTCATAAATTTCAAACTTCGCTCCAACGTCAATCCCACGTGTCGGTTCATCTAAAATTAAAATATCCGGATTTGTTGCCAGCCACCGGGCTAATATCACTTTTTGTTGGTTACCTCCAGATAAATTTTCAATCGCTGTGTGTTGACTAGGTGTCTTGGTTCGCATACTATCAATGCCTTGCTTCACCACTTCAGCAATTGATTGTTCATTTAGTAAACCATATTTATTTTTATATTTAGATACCGACGCCGTAATGATATTATCACTAACCGATAATACGCCAAAAATCCCTGAACCTCGTCGGTCTTCTGTCACTAATGCAAAACCATTTTTAATCGCATCTTTTGGATCTTTATTCCAGATTTCTTGGCCACGATGAATAACTTTGCCACCTTCGATATGATCACGCAATCCAAAAATAGCTTCCATTAATTCTGAACGTTGGGCTCCTACTAAACCTGCGACTCCTAAGATTTCACCTTCTTTTAACTCAAAAGAACAGTTTTGAAATGATTTTGGATTTGGAGATGTATAATTTTTAACTTCTAAAATATTTTGCTCACCCGGTCCAAAATCTTTATCAGGGAATTGATTGGCAAGTTCACGCCCCACCATATGTCGAATAATTTCATTTATTGTAATGGTAGCAGAATTATAAGTACCAACATATTGTCCATCACGCATAATCGTAATTTCATCCGATATACGTAAAATCTCATCCATTTTATGAGAAATATAAATAATACCCATGCCAGTCGCACGTAAAGCATCAATAACTTTAAATAAGTTCTCTACTTCCGCTGCAGTTAAAGACGATGTTGGCTCATCCATGATTAATATTTTAGCGCGGTGAGAAATGGCCTTCGCTATTTCGACTGATTGTTGTTGTGAAATCGTTAAATCACCTAAGCGTGTGCGCGGCGAAACATTCAATCCAATAATATCTAAAAATTTCTTAGTCTCTTTTTCCATTGCTTCATGATCTACAAATAGGCCTTTTTTAGGATAATCCCCCAAAAACATGTTTTCAGCAATCGTCATTTCAGGAATTGGTTGTAATTCTTGGTGAATCATCGCCACTCCATGGTCCAAAGCTTCTTTAGAAGTTAAAAAATTCACTTCTTCGCCTTCTATTTTAATTGACCCATTGTCCCGGTAATAAATACCATACAAACATTTCATTAAGGTTGATTTACCTGCACCATTTTCTCCCATTAAGGCATGGACTGTTCCTTTTTTAACAGTCAATTGGGCTTTATCTAGTGCTTTAACCCCTGGGAAAATTTTATCAATGTCTTTCATTTCTAAAATTACATTATTTTCCACTGTATCACATCCTTTATAATTATAAAGAGGGCTCCCGCTCATAGTGATCAGAAGCCCCATCTGTTTATTAAATTAAAGATTATTCACCGTATGCTTCTTCTAGACGTGTTTGGTATTCTTCAATCGTTTCTTCACGATAGTCTAAACGTTTTAATTCAGCATCTTCTGGTTTAGTTGCTTTAACATAATCATGCCAGAAATAAGGTGCTACTTCTTCACCATTTAATAATTTCACTGCAACTTCAGCAGCTGTATGTGATTGGTTGAAATGATCATTTAATACTGTTCCAGTAAATTCACCCTTACCAATTAACTCTACAACTTCTGGTAAAGCATCTACCCCAACGATATAGATGTCTTCGTTCACTTTACGTCCAGCGCCATTGATAGCTTGAATAGCACCTAAAGCCATACCATCATTATTAGAGAAGATCACTTCTAAATCCTCACCATATTGACTTAGAGCATTGGCAGCAATCTCTTGACCTTTTGCTTGATCCCAGTTACCACGTTGTGCTTCACCTAAGATTTCAACATCAATTGATTTAGCTAATGTCTCAACAGAATATTTCGTACGTTGTTCGGCGTCAACGTTACCAGCATCTCCTTGGATCATGATATATTTAACAACACCATCACCGTTAATATCCCCTTTGTTTTCTAGGTCAGCAATGATTTCACCTTGATAAACACCTGATTGACGAGCATCAACCCCTACATAAGTTGTTTTACCAGGCCATAATTCCATTGTGGAAACATCTGGTTCACGGTTAATTAAAACCACTGGAATATCTGCTGATTGTGCAGATAAGATAATTTGGTCTGCACCAGTAGGGTCAACTAAGTTCGCGATTAATAAATCTTTACCTTGTGCGATAAAGTTATTTAATTGCTCTGTTTGAGTTGCTTGGTCATTTTTTCCATCTTGAAATTCAAGATTATAAGTATTGCCATCTTTTTCGCCTAATTCTTTAAAATAAGCTTCTAATTCATTACGGAATAATGTCATAAAGTTGTCGTTATATTGATAGATTGCAACCCCAATTTCGTAAGTTTGTCCTTCTGCTCTTACTTGGGTTGGTAATACTGTGACTAAAGCAATCATGAATGCAAATAAAGCAACAAATAATTTTTTAACAGTTTTCATTAAATTTACCCCTTTATTTTATTGTCTGAGCATTTAGCTGTGCGATGAGCCTCTCTAAAGAATGATATATCCTCCTTTCATCTGTCTTTTTGTTAATCTAATGATGCTAGAAAGTCCCCCGTGCTCATCTGGTAATTTTCAAGCTCTACTACTATTATAAATGCGTTTTCATTATCGTTCCATAGCATTTTGTAAAGATTATATGTCATTTTGTTTAATCGCTTACATTATGGTAAAATATATTTACGAAAATGTTTATTGGAGGTTCAAATGAAAAGTTACTGGAAACATTATTTTATCGATAATCATGATATTGCTTTAATCGAAGCCGGTGTTCAAAAAAATCTTCCCTCACAAATTAATGATTATACCGTGCACCATGATTACGTCATCCACATCGTTTTATCTGGTAAAGGTTACTTTGTTGTCAATCATCAACATTATGAACTTCAAAAGAATGACTGTTTTATTTTAAAGAAAGACCATCATGTTTATTATGAACCTGACCATGATGATCCTTGGACTATTGGTTGGATTGCTCTAGGTGGCAAAAATATTGAACATTATTTAAAAGATACTATTATTACACACCGAGACACCTTTCATTTTAAAGAAGACAGTGCTGTGTATTATCAAATAATCGAGCTAATCACTTTTCTCGAAACGATTAATCCACAAATGACTTCGAATAAATTAAAAATAATCGGACTACTTTACAACTTATTAGCAGAAATCAATCTTGAATTAATCGACCCGTCAACATTTATAAGATTTACCTTGCCTGAAGTACCACAACTCGCTCAAAATATCAGGCACTATTTAAAAACGAATTATCATCTTCCTATCACCATTGAAGAAGTTGCTCTACATTTCGGTATCAGTCGTAATTATCTCTTTCAAATTTGTAAGAAATATTTTAATTTATCACCGAAACAAATTTTGCTTGAAAGTCGTATGGCGCAAGCAGCGTGTTTACTACGTTCTAGCCAATTAAAAATTAGTGAAGTTTCCGAACAAGTGGGTTATCGAGATACGTTCCAATTTTCAAAGATGTTCAAAAATTATTTTGGACATAGTCCATCACAGTATCGTATTTTAAGTGATGAAACGATTGATGATTCTGTTTTAACATTACCCATTCTATATCACGAAAAGTCTTTATTAAATACTAAAAAACCTAATGTTGAAATTTGGTTATAAAACTTTGCGCAAAATAATCAATTTATCATTTTACTCTTTGTAGTAAGCTTGGCGATAATGGTTGGAAAAATTTGACTTCCATAATCATTCAGGTCCTATCATAAATCTACAGAAGGCTTTGATAGCTCTGTGAGAGAGCGTCTCAATCTGCGTCTTAATGACTAGATGAGCCCCCTCGCTTTTTGAACTATTAAGTCAATTGCTTGTGAAATAAATTTAATAACACCCTATAATCGATAATTTTATGCTGATTATTTTCATTCACAAGCCTGTGTCTCATTTTGAGACATATTTTGCTTAATTATTAAGAATTTATCAAGTTTTGCGATGAATTTTTCGAAATTTTATGAAAATGAAAATAACACTCAAAACAGGCTGTTTTTGTGTCTCAAAATGAGACACTATGAAAATTTATGAAAACAAAAAAGTGACATTTTTTATCGCTTCTAGTACTTTTGTTGTCTTTGGAATGCTTACATTGTTCACTTATATTTCTGATGAAAATTTTTTATTCATTTTGAAAACTGAAACTTTGTGAAACGGTATTTTTGAGCGGACTAGACAACAATCTCGACATTGATAGAAGACTGGTCATAAATTATGTTTATTCCATCCAGTCATTGAGCTTTAATTATCAGCACATGACTGAATGGCATCAAATTTCGTCTTCAAGACAAGTTTAACCCCTCTCAATGATGTGGAAAAATGAGGAGCCGAATCAAAAAATCATCTCATTTTCTATTCTTGTCTACTCGCTACTTGATTGATGGTTAATACCAGAGACGACCACTTCTGTTTTTTTATTTCTGAACATTTCATGCATAACAGTTTGGTATTTTATATTTTGTCACATTCCATTTTACAATCTATCGTATTAAAAAAACTGACCCAACAGATACCTTCTCATTAAAGTACTGTTAAGTCAGTTTATTTTATGTTAAGCGGTAACGAAACGATAAACCGTTCGACTAGTGAAAGTATCCTCTGGTCTCAAGACGGTATCCCCATGAAGTGGATTATTAATGGCATTTGGTAAATTTTGGGTTTCCAAAGTGACGCCAGCAAATGGTAACAGTGGCTGACCCCAAATTTCTTCAATATTGGTTAAGTAGCCATGAGTATAAATAACTACTGCGTTTTCTGTTGTAGTCATCTCAATACGACGATTCTTTGCTGGTAATTGAATGATGGCCTGTGGACCTTCGACGGTTTTATCGATTAACCATGGATGGTCAAAACCTTTTGTATAATCAAATTGAGGTTCTGGTTGATGAACCCGGTCACCAATCAAGATCGCTTCACGCAGGTCAAAGACCGTATCACTTACAGGTTCTAATCTGCCTAAAGGGATTGTGTCATTTTTTAATGGCATATATTTATCACTATGAACTTGTAATGAATGATTTTCTATACTTTGAGTATTATTTCCATTTAAATTAAAATACACATGATTCGTCGGATTAAAGATAGTTGGTGCATCCGTTGTTGCCAGGTAATCAATAGTCCATTCATTTTGTTCATTATAAGTATACGTTACTTTTAATGTTAAATTACCAGGATACTGATTATGTCCGGCTTTATCATACAGTGAAAACTCAACACGAACTTCATCTTCTGATTCAATAATATCAAAATTGAACTTTTGTAAATCAAAGCCATCAAAACCACCATGTAAATGGTTCGCTTTATCGTTGGTTTCAAGTTGATATAACTGCCCATCAATAACAGCCTGACCTAATTCTATTCGACCGGCTACACGACCAATTGTTGCCCCATAATAACCACCCGAATCAAACACTTCTTGAGCATTTTGATGCCCTAAAATAATTTGCTCATACTCTCCCTTATCATTTTGGATGCCCCAACGATTGATACGTGCCCCTAGATCACAAAAACTGATTTGTGTTCCTTGTTTATTGCTAATAAAAATCTCTGAATAGTCGATTCCTTCATATTGACCAAAAGGTTTAATTTCAACTTTCACAAAGATTAACTCCTTTCTTCTTACTCTTTTGATTGATTATAATGCTTTGGCACCATCGCCAACTTCAGCGACATAAAATTCAGCTGAATAACCAACCGTTTTTTCATATTCTGCCTGTACGGCTGCTTTCACGGCCTCTACTTGCTCACGGTTCACTAAAGCAATCGCACAGCCACCCATACCTGCTCCGGTCATTCGTGCGCCTAATACCCCTGGTTGTTCCCAAGCAGTATGCACCAAGGTGTCTAACTCTAGTCCCGTTACTTCATAATCGTCACGTAAACTAATATGAGATTGATTTAATAATTTTCCAAATTCTACTACATCTCCTGAAGTTAAGGCTGCTTTAGCTAATTTTGTACGTTCGTTTTCATACACTGCGTGTTTAGCACGACGTTCCAATACTTCATCACCAATTAAATGACGATTGGCTTCAAATGCTTCAATCGATAACTCACCTAATGCTTTGATATCTAATTGGGTTTGAAGTCGTTTTAGCGCTTCTTCACATTGGCTACGACGTTCGTTATAATTGGATTCCACTAATTCACGTCTTTTTTTTGTATTCATAATTAAGACTATATTATCACCAAATTCTGCTGGTACTAATTCATATTCTAAAGTATTGGTATCTAAATAGATTGCATGGTCTTTAGCACCCATTCCAATTGCAAATTGATCCATAATTCCTGAATTAACACCAATAAATTGATTTTCAACTCTTTGACCAATTTTTACTAATTCAACCCGATCGATTTCAAATCCAAATAAATCTTGAATGGTAACCCCAATTAAAAGTTCTAATGAAGAAGAAGAAGACAAACCAGAACCATTAGGAATATTGCCATAAATAACAATGTCAAATCCTTTATCAATAGCATAACCCGCCTCTGCCATATATTTAATAACACCTTTGACAAAGTTAGTCCAACTATCTTCTTTCTTATTGACTAACTCATTAAGGTCGAAACTAATAATCCCTACCTCTTCAAAGTTTAATGAATAGCAATTAACGGTTGTATCTTCACGTGTTGCTGCCACAGCGTAAGTACCATTCGTAATGGCACAAGGAAAGACACGACCTCCATTATAATCGGTATGCTCACCAATTAAGTTAATACGTCCTGGTGCAAAATAAGCTTTGCCACCTTCATGTTGAAATAGTTCATTAAATTTTTTATTTAATTGCTCAATGATCATCGGCTCATGCCTCCTACAAATTTTTATACAAACTCATTATAACGTTTTTATGGAATCGCTTCAATCATTCATCAAAAAATGTTGAATGTTGCACAAAGTCTTTTATTGCTTTCAACCAAATGATTCGTTACACTGATGAAAAGAAGAGGGTATGAAATGACCTTCTAAATATATTTTACGAGGA
>NZ_KV805658.1:20362-34573 GCF_001811625.1 Globicatella sp. HMSC072A10
AAATGACCTTCTAAATATATTTTACGAGGAGGAATTGATTTGCTTAAAGTAATTTTTGTTTGTTTAGGGAATATTTGCCGTTCCCCGATGGCTGAAGCTGTTTTTAAATCTTTAGTTGAAGAAAAAGGTTTATCTGATCGGATCATCATCGATTCTGCGGCAACTAGTTCATGGGAACATGGTAATCCTGTTCATTCAGGAACCCGTGAGCGCTTAGCAAAAGAAAATATTTCGGTTGAAGGGATGCATTCACGTCCGTTAGCTGAAAATGACTTATCTGCTGATTATCTAATCGGAATGGATCAACAAAATATCCGTAACATAAAACGCTTTGCTGGCAATGATTTTACTGGTGAAATCAAATTACTGTTACAATATGCTAATCGCGAAGACGAAATTGCAGACCCCTATTACACTGGCGACTTTGAAACCACCTATCAAGATGTTCTTCAAGGCTGTCAGGGTTTGCTTAACTATTTAATTGAAAACCATTCATTATAATCCTATGACACTATTCAACTTTTTAGCCTAAAGATTAATTTTTCATTAGAAACAATTGAGAAAATGTGACCAATTTGTTATAATCAATTTATTAGAATTATATCATTTTTCTCATTGCACTTTACTTTTTTTAATATTTATTTTATTATAAAACAGTTGCGATGAATAATATGTTAATCTTAATCAAGGAGGCTACAAAGTGATTGAATCATTAATTGTTCCAAAAAATCGATTAGTATGTATTAATGAATCTTTAAATTGTCAAGAAGCGATTCAATTACTCGAGTCAAACGGTTTACGTTGTGCACCTGTATTGGATGCCACAAACACCATCTTTAGAGGCAATATTTATCGTTATCATATTTATCAACATAAATTTAGATATCCTCAAGCTGATTTAAGCACGATACCTGTTACGCATTTTCTAAAAAATACAACCAAAATCGTTAGAACTTCTGACAGTATCTTACGCTTATTATTTGTGATTAATGATTTACCACATATTGCGGTTTTATCTGATCAAAATACTTTTGTAGGGATTATCGAACATACGGATATGATGACTTTTTTAGCAGAAGCCTGGTTATCCAATAACGCGAAATATGTTTTAGAAGTGACTGCTAAAGGACAAGTTGGGGAGTTAACTAAACTGATTCGCTTAATTAATCGCTATACGCATATTATCAGCTCTCTAACATTTGAGAACACAAAATACGGTAGCGAAAGTAAATTTTTATTTGTGTTACCGAGTGGTTTTGACATCGTCGAATTCAATGATTTGCAACGACTTTTGAACCGGAAACAATACAAAACCAAACATTATAAAATGAAATAATAAATAAGCAGTCTAAGTTTCATCATGAAAACTCAGACTGCTTATCTTTTTAATTGGTAAAAGGATTAAATCTTTTCTCAAATTTTATCGTCGTACTTTGACCATGGCCTGGATAAATCGTCGTATCATCTGGTAATGAATATAAGTGGGTCTTAATTCCATTAATCAATTGATGATAGTCTCCTAAATATAAATCGGTACGGCCGATACTACCTTGAAATAGAGTATCGCCAGCAATCACAAATTTTTGATCTTCAAAAATATAGACAACGTGACCTGGACTATGGCCTGGAATATGAGCCACTCTAAAATGAAAGCTACCTACTTGTTGCTCCTTCATATCATCATCTTGCCACACATGTTCAGCTGGACGTGCCTCTACAGTTGGCACCGGCATATTAGCTGATAAATTTAAATTCGGATCGGACAAATAATCTGCTTCAATATGATGAACATAGGCTTCGATATCAAATTCATCACGCAATTCATCTACTGATTCAATATGATCAAAATGACAATGCGTCAATAAGATCGCTTGTGGTTGCCAATGATGACTTTTTATCCAATGAATCAACATTGGAGCACCCGCACCAGGATCAATAATCAGCGCTTCTTTCTTTTCATTAACAACTACATAAGTATTCTCACTTGCTATACCAACTGTTTGATAAAATACTTCTAACATCTCGTCCTCCTAGTCTTTTAAATAAATTCTTGGAACTCGATTACTAATACCACAAAATATTTCATAACTAATGGTGTCAACTTTTCGCGCTAATTCACTTGCATGATTTTCTAAATGTCCATCTTTACCAATTAAGGTCACAGGGGTACCAATCGGTAATGCTTCTGGCAGGCGAATCATCATCTGATCCATATTAATCGTCCCCACAATCGGACAAGCAACCCCTCCAACGAGCACCTCAATCACTGAATAGCGTCTTAGCCATCCATCAGCATAACCTATTGGAATCGTTGCAATCCATTCATCGGTGGTTGTTGTATAGGTTGCGCCATAACTAATAGAATGTCCTTTCGGAACTTTTTTAGTATAAATAATTTCTGAAATTAATTGTAAAGCCGGTTGTAACTGACGTTCAAATTCTGGTAATTCCACTAATGGTCGGTCTAAGGGATCAATGCCATACATTCCAATCCCAAAACGAATAATATCCGATTTAGGTTCATAAGGATGCCACATCCCCATCGCTGTGTTAGCGAAATGCTTAAGCGGCACAGTGTCTGGTACCACCGCAATCAATTGTTGCCATTGTTCAAACTGATATTCAATATAGTCTTGCGGTCCACCTCCTGCAGTAGAAAAATGAGTAAATGCCCCTTCCCATTCAACCCAATTGAATGCTTGTACATCCTCGATAAATTGTTCAACCTCGGCGACGCTTCTTAACCCAATTCGTCCCATGCCCGTATCTAAAGCTAAATGGAATTTCAAATGATATAAATCCAATAGCGATAATTGATTGGTTGCTTCTAGCTGCTGATAAGCAAGTCTAAAGAATTCACTATCGCTCACGGTAATCGTAATATTATAATGCAGTAATTCAGCAATTCCACGTGGGTCTGTTAAGCCTAGCACTAAAATCGGTACTTGACTCAGTCCATTCGTTCTTAATTCAATTGCTTCATCCACCGTTGCCACTAATAATCCTTTAGCTCCAGCTTCTAGCGCTGCTTTTGCCACTGGGACGGCACCATGCCCATAGGCATTGGCTTTTACCGTTGCATATAGTTTTTGTTCTGGTGTTAATTGGTCTAACATTAATCGAACATTATGTTGGATTGCATTTAAATCGACAATCGCTTCCGTTGGTCGATGTTCACTTGGTTCAAACATAGATTTCACCTCTTCATAGTATGGTTATAATTGTAACATATTCAGCTCGGCTTAAAAAGTAGCTTCAGTATGATAGTGCGTCCTTCGTAGAAGCGAAGGTTTGCTCAACACTTACCACGAAAATTTTATTAAAAAGTTTAAAATGGACGCTTTCAATCATCCCTTTAAAGTTCAGCTCTTAACTTTGTTCATTGATAACTTGTCTTGGATTAGGATTGACTTTTCATCCCTATCGCTTTGTACCCCAAGCAACAATTGACCCAGAAAAAATGTTAACTACAAGAAAAAGTTAGCTATTAGAAAAAAGTTAGCTATTAGAAAAACCGTACGTTACTCTAAATATTGAGTAAGTACGGTTTAATCACCTTGTCTTGGCCGTCATTAAATAAAACTAATTGAGAAAGGAGGTTATTTGTGAATTAATAACAAAATCTGGTAAATCAATGATAACCGTCGCTGTCGCATAAGCTTTTGAATGGCTAATCGACACGATCACACTTTCTACTATCGGCCCTTCTACCACTTTAGGCGCACCCATTTCATTGGGGAGTACAACAATGTCGGTAAATTTTATTTTACCGATGCCAGTACCTAATGCTTTTGCATAAGCCTCTTTCACACTAAAACGACCGGCCAAAAATTCATATTGACGTTGCTCTTTCATATCCCGAAATAAAACTAATTCTTTTTCTGATAATATTTTAGTTGGAAATTGCGCATTACGTTCAACCGCTGATGCTATTCGTTCAATTTCCACAATATCCGTTCCTAGGCGCATTTAAAATAACTCCATTTTAATCTTTTTTCATCATTTTAAAATTTTTATTGATATTCACTTTTTTAGAAGACTTGTTGCTTTTTCCTTGGTGTTTATCACGCGTGTTTTTATCAAATTTTTGATTTTTCTTTTTATCCTTACGTTTAAATTCTTGGTCACGGTCTTGACGACGGTCACGATTGCGTCCACTCTCACGGCGTTCTCCACCATATTTACCTCCATCGCGACGACTACCACCGTCACGACGACGATTATCTCTTCTGCCACCACGACCTTTATTACCCGATTTATAACCTTTTTTATGCTGAGCATTTGGTAATGGTCTTTGTGGTGAGATTTGCACTTCAATATTACTATTATCGTTAATAATCGTTCCTAATAAAGCAGTGACTAAATCATTCGCTTGGTAATGTTCTAATAATAATTTGGCAGTATTACGATGTTGTTGTGCATTACCTTCTTCTAAAATTTCATTGACTTGATCAATTAACTGTTGAACTTGTCCCCACTGTGCCTCTTGGACGGTCGGTGGTTTCATTGGTGTCATTGCTTTTCGAGTTAATGTTTCAATCGTTCTTAAATATGGCATCTCGTTTTGCGTTACAAAAGTAATCGAAGCACCTTCATTACCTGCACGACCAGTACGTCCGATTCGATGGACATAACTTTCAGGATCTTGGGTGATATCGTAATTGTAGACATGCGTTACTCCAGAAATATCTAAACCACGTGCCGCCACGTCCGTGGCAACTAATAATTCAATTTCTCCGTTGCGGAACTGATTGATCACTGTGGTACGTTTTTGTTGCGTAATATCACCATGAATTAATTCCGCATTAAAACCTCTTAATGATAATCCTCGGCCTACTTCATCCACACGTTTTTTAGTACGACAGAAGACAATCGCTTGTTTGGGTGACTGTACATCTAATAAACGCGTTAGCACGTCAAACTTTTCATCGTCACGACATTTAATAAAAAACTGTTCAATTAAGTCAGCAGTAATTTGTTTAGTCTCAATTTTAATATGTGCTGGTTCTTTTAAAAATTGATCGGCTAAATTACGAATTTCTTTTGGCATAGTAGCTGAAAATAGTAATGTTTGTCGTGTTTCAGGAGTCGTCTCAATAATGGCACGAATATCATCAATAAAGCCCATATTCAACATTTCATCAGCTTCATCTAATACTAATGTTTGTAATTCATTTAACTTTAAAGCTTTACGACGCATCAAGTCTAGAATACGCCCTGGTGTTCCAACCACAATTTGAGGGGCATTTCGTTTTAAACGATTAATTTGATTCCCAATTGGGGCTCCGCCATATACTACATAGACACGCGCTCTTTGTTCTTTCCCTAAACGGAATAATTCTTCTTGTACTTGAATCGCTAATTCACGCGTCGGTGCAATAACTAACCCTTGAACTGATTGGGTTTGACTATTTAATTTATTTAACATTGGTAAACCAAAGGCCGCTGTTTTACCGGTTCCGGTTTGAGCTTGACCAATTAAGTCTTTTCCTTCTAATGCCACAGGCACAGCTTGTTGTTGAATCGGAGTCGGTTCTTCAAACCCTAACTCTTTAAGTGATGTTACTAATAATGATGATAAATTTAATTCTGAAAATTTCAATATCTTCTTCCTTTTCTTGTCTTTAAGACTTCTTATTTAACATAGCTTACCCGTGATACCTATCTTTTATTGTATCGAGCAAGAGATGTTATAGTGGGTAAGTTACAAATAAAAAAAACCGCTTGGCGTAGAAATAGCAAAATGCGCTAGGTGCCATGCGGGTCAAACTTCCAAAGAACGGTTGACTTAATGATACATCGTTAACTTTCCATTGCTTAGATTAACACAAATAGGATTGATAAACAAGTTATTTATAATTTAGCTAGTGAAAATTTGAAAACAATATGATTCAATTAAGTAATGCTTCATTATTTAGAAGCTCGTAATGTCTTCTTCTTTTCAGAAAATTAGCTTTTAACAGAGTAAAAAAATTGGAATTTTCATACGGAGGTAAGGCAATCCTTGCTTCATTCAATCAAACTATTACTCGGTAATAATAAGCGCAGTGGTTAACTAGCATCAAGCAGTGTCTTAAAGACTAATGTGATGATAGTTACTCTACTGCGCGACAGGCTGATTAGACATATAGAAAGTCATCTGATTATCAACTTCTAGCCCACTCCCATGTAATTCTTTATTTTCTTAACATATTATGTGTTTTGTGGCCAGTTAAAGCGGTGACGACTTTTAATAAATCCACCCCTAAACTCGATTTAACTAACACGACATCTTCTGGTTGAATATCACGTTGTAATAATGCAATTAACTCATCATGATCCGATTCAACATAATATAATGCCTCTTGACTATACTCCGTTACTAACTCATTATATAAAGCTTTCATTTCCGTTCCAAATAAGTAGACACGGGCAATCTTATCTGGATCAATCGCCTCTTTAATACTACGATGTAAATTGGCACTTTCAGGACCTAACTCTCTAACATCCCCTAAAACCGCTATTTTACGGCCAGTATGTTCTACAGGAACCGTTGATAAAGTTTTCAAGATGGCTTTCATTGAAGTTGGACTTGCATTATAGGCGTCATTTAATAAATCTGCCCCATTTAAAGTCTTAATCCATTCTAAACGATGGGCCGTTAATTCAAATTGAGCCAATTGAAAAATGGCTTGTTCCATTGGGATTTCTAAATGCTTGGCTATCGTTAAAGCAATCAACGCATTCGATACATTATAAGCGCCAATAACAGGTATCGTACTCACGATATTAGAATCGACATTTGTTTTAAAGAACGTTTTATTTTGTTCCTCAACTAAATCATAAGCATAAACATCATAAGAACTATCGAAACCAAAGCTACTGATTTGAATTGCGGATGATTTTTCATCTAATAATTCGCTTATTAAGGGCTCATTACCTGGATAGACGAATAATCCATCCGGTTTTAACCCGTTTAAAATTTCCATCTTAGCTTGGGCAATCCCTTTGCGTGATCCTAAAAATTCTAAGTGACTTTCGCCAATTAAAGTAATGGCCGCAATATTCGGTTCTGCTATTTTGCTCAAAACTTCAATCTCGCCAAAGCCACTCATTCCCATTTCAGTTACACAGACTTGCGTATCCTCTGGCATTTTTAACAAAGTATACGGAACACCGATTTCATTATTGTAATTTCCTTGCGTTTTGTGGACACGATATTTAGCTGATAATGTTGAAGCGGTCATATCTTTAGTAGTAGTCTTCCCGTTACTACCAGTAATACCAATCACGATTGGATTGATGACCTGACGATAATAATGAGCTAAATCCTGTAATGCTTTTAATGTATCATCTACTAAAATGATTGCAATCCGATCACTTGGTGCAGCCGCTTCCTCTTTAGACCAAAACGTTGCTACTGCCCCCATTTCAATCGCTTTTTCTACATAATCATGACCATCGGTTGCCCCTTGTAATGGCACAAATAATGATCCCGGAGTTATTTTTCTAGAATCAAATTCGACATTTGAAATCGAAATTGTGCGATCTTTTGCTGTGTAATCAATCGCATGAACGTGTTTTACAACGTCCATTAATTTTATCGGTTTCATCTGGTACCTCCACTAAAATCTGTCAGCAGACAACGCTTTTTTTGCTTCAAAATGTCGTAACCCTAACTGAATCAACTCTTCAACTAGGTCACGAGTACCTAAGCCTGTTCCTTGCCATAAAACTGGATACATACTATATGGCGTAAAACCTGGCATGGTATTAATTTCATTGATATAAATATCGTTATTGGCCGTTACAAAAAAGTCGCAACGAGATAATCCACGCCCGTCAATTGCACGATACGCTAATAAAGCATACTCTTGAATTTTTTCAGCAACTGCTTCAGGTAATTCAGCCGGAATTTGCATTGAAACACTATTGTTTAAATATTTATTATCATAATCATAAAAACTTTGTTCTTTTACTAATTTACCGACCACACTCACATGAGCATCGGCATTACCTAAAATAGCTACTTCTACTTCATCGGCATTAATTCCTTGTTCAACTACAATTCTAAAATCGTATTTTAAAGCTAATTCAACCGCATTAGCTAATTCTTCAACATTTTCAACTTTACTAATTCCTACACTTGATCCCATATTGGCTGGTTTGACAAACATTGGATATAGCAAGCTACCTTCACATTTCTTAATCAGCTCTTCTTTTGAGTCGAGCCATGCTTGACGGTCAAATGCTTCAAATGGCACTTGAGGAATACCTACTTGGCTAAAAATATACTTACTTACTATTTTGTCCATCCCGGCTGCACTAGCTGTGACACCTGCGCCAACATAAGGCATATTTAACACCTCTAAAAAGCCTTGAATAGTACCATCTTCTCCATTTGGTCCATGAAGAGCTGGAAAGACAATGGTATCTTCTTCATAAATTGAACCTGGCTGAATCACTAATCCTGTTGAAGCGGTATCGGCTTTTTGCGACCACTGAGCTGTTTCAGCGGCTTCTAAAATGAGTTCACCCGAAGTGCTAGGCGCTTCAGTTAAGGGAGCTCCTTTAATCCAAACCCCATCACGTCGAATAAAAATAGGTTGGACGTCGTAATAGTTATACATAATTTGTTGGGCAATATTGTGTGCTGAAATGACTGAGATATCATGTTCCGCACTTTGGCCACCATATAGTAAAATTATTTTCATATTTTCCTCCAAATGCATGCTAGTTAGAAATAAGTTCTACTTGCCAAATTTTTTCTTGATAATTATACACCAATTGACCGACTTGATCCGTCTGACTTTGATTAGAAGTTAAAAGTGTTAATTCATCTTCAATAATAAATAATGGTACAAACCACTGGCCAGCCATGTCATAGGCTTGAGCAAAGTCAATTTTCAAACCCTTGGTAAATAATGGTGCTATTTGTTCTACAATGGCTTCCGGAACCGGCTTAGCGATTTCTTTCTTTTTAAAAAAGAGAGAGCGTCCTTCATTTAATAAATGTTGCATCTGCTCTTGTAACACTCTTTGAAATCGCAAATTAAAATGTTGGGAATAACGATAATAGGTTTTTATTAAGCCGTTCGGCAAGGTTAGAAACGCATAATTATTTTGTAATTTATAAAAAAAAGCTGATCTTAAGGTTTGATTTGCATGGAATAAATATAATATTTCTGCAATCTCATTAGGAGTTAATTGGTGCATCATACTGACACTTTCAAAATCCATCCAATTAGACACACGCACTTTTTCTTTACGACAATAATTCAAGTATTCTAAAACTTCTGCTTTCCCTCTTAATATCTTAAAGTTGGTTCTCACATCAAATTTTCCAAAATTAGAAGGCGCTTCTGCCAATATCATATTATTGGGTACGTATTTTGCATCAAAATCCGTCGGCATCAAATTAATTCCACGCGTCATGATATGACTCGTTACCGAGTCATAATGTACATACAAATTAATTCTCATTTTTTGCCCCCCTTCTGGTTTTTACCATAATATACAATCACCCTATATTCTACTCTCTTTTTTTATAAAGTTAAAGTATAATTCATTAATAAATCACTAAATTAACGCAAAAAAGGAGAGGAAAGATTGCAAACTTCACTCCGAAATTTGTTCTCTTTTCACCTCTCCTATTTTAGGGGTCCAAATAGACACACTAAAATGAAACATCATGGTATCCATCCATTATTGGAGATTCGCTTTAAAACTCTACCTTTGGTGCTACACGAGCTTCTTCTGGTGTTTCTAAGAACACTTTCTTAGTAAAGCCATGAACACCCGCAACGATATTGTTAGGAATCGTTTCAATCTTAGTATTATATTGATTAATGCTAGAGTTATATAACATTCTAGCTTTAGCAATTTTATCTTCTGTGTCGGTTAAGCTACGTTGCAATTCAACGAAATTAGTGTTTGCCTTTAAATCCGGATAAGATTCGGCTACTGCTAATAAACGAGACAAAGCACCTGTTAATGCATTTGAGGCCGCATTAATTTGTTCGGGTGAAGCATTCGCAACATCGATTAATTGTTGACGTGCTTTGATTACGGAGTCTAAGGTTTCTTTTTCATGAGCCGCATATCCTTTGACTGTTTCGACTAAATTAGGGATTAAGTCATTGCGTCGTTGTAACTGCACATCGACTTGACTAAAACTTTCTTCAGCCCAGTTTCTTGTTTTAATTAAATTATTATAAATTCCAACCCAAGCTAAGGCAATTAAAACTAAAATTCCTAGTATGATTAAAAATGGCATGGTAAATCAACCTTTCTTTTTTCGTATATCTTAATTATACTTAAACCCATTAAAAATGTCGATTGAAAACACTAAACAGAAGATATTACCGCTATTGATTAAGTCCAAGCTTTCAATTGTTCAGCGTCCGCATAGACAAAATGATCGGGTAATATTTCATATTTGCTTACTTCTCCGGTCGGTTCTTGATGTTGATAAGGCACCCGTTGACGGACACTTTCACTAATCGGATCTGGCTGAGGAACTGCTGATAATAAAGACTTCGTATAAGGATGAATGGGATTACGGTAAATTTCAGCAGCTGGTCCTACTTCAAGTATTTTTCCAGCATACATCACCGCAATACGGTCGCTAATATATTTAACCATTGATAAATCATGAGCAATAAATAAATAGGTTAATTGACGTTCTTTTTGTAATTTTTTCAATAAGTTAACGACTTGTGCTTGAATCGAAACATCGAGTGCTGAAATAGGTTCATCTGCGATAATGAATTTTGGTTCTAACGCTAAAGCTCGCGCAATACCAATTCTTTGTCTTTGACCTCCAGAAAACTCATGAGCATAACGGTTTTGATGTTCTTTATTTAACCCTACTGCTTCTAACAATTCACCAATTCGCTTACGACGTTCTGCTTTATTTTTATAAAGTCCATGAATATCAAAGCCTTCACTAATAATTTCTCCAGCGGTCATACGTGGATTTAAGGAAGCATAAGGATCTTGGAAAATCATTTGTAGTTGACGAGCCAAATTTTTCTTATCTTTGGCACTTTGCTTACCACTGACGACTTTCCCATCAAAAGTAATCGTGCCCCCCGTAATATCATAAAGCCCAATAATCGAGCGCCCCGTTGTAGATTTACCGCAACCAGATTCCCCTACAAGTCCCAGGGTTTCACCTTCATAAACTTCAAATGAAATACCATCAACGGCCTTAATCGGTTGTTGACTGTTACCAAAATATTGTTTGAAATCTTTTACTTCTAAAAGTACTTTCTTACTCATTTGTAACGCCTCCTTCTTTTAAGTATCGTTGAATTCTTTTTTGAATCATTTCTGGCACTTCGATTTTAGGTGCTCCTTCAGCCATCAGCCAAGATTTAACGAAATGGTTCTCATTGACTTTAAACATTGGGGGCTCTTTTTCATAATCAATCCTCATTGCATAGCGATTACGTGGAGCAAAAGCATCTCCTTTAGGAGGATTGATTAAATTCGGTGGCGAACCAGGAATGGTATAAAGTTCTTCGGCATCATCATTTTCTAAATCAGGCATTGAACCTAGTAGTCCCCAAGTATAGGGATGTTTAGGATTATAAAAAATTTCATTGACGGTACCGTACTCTATAATTTGGCCCGCATACATCACCGCTACCTTATCGGCAACATTCGCCACTACGCCTAAGTCATGCGTAATAAAGATAATCGAATTGCCATTTTTTTGTTGGATCTCTTTCATCAATTCTAAGATTTGTGCTTGAATCGTTACATCTAAAGCCGTAGTCGGTTCATCAGCAATTAATAATTTAGGTTCTGCTGCTAAGGCAATCGCGATAACTACACGTTGTCTCATACCACCTGAAAATTCATGAGGATATTGTTCATAACGACGCTCTGGAAATGGAATGCCGACTTCTTTTAATAACTCAATCGAACGCGCTTTGGCTTGCGCTTTAGAGATATCTTTTTTATGTCGTAAAATGACTTCGGCAATTTGTTTGCCAACTTTCATTGTTGGGTTTAAAGCGGTCATCGGATCTTGGAAAATCATCGCAATATCCTTACCACGGATATCGCTCATTTGATTCTCAGTTAATTTCAATAGATCTTGTCCATTAAATAAAATTTCTCCCGCATCAAAATGTCCAGGTGGCTGTGGAATTAAACGCATAATCGCATTACAGGCTACTGATTTTCCTGATCCTGATTCTCCTACAATGGCTAAGGTTTCTCCTTTTTCTAAAGAAAAATTAACCCCACGAACGGCTTGAACACGACCCGCAAAAGTTTTAAAACTAATACGCAAATCATTTACTTGTAATAATTTTTCTGTCATATTAGTCACCTCTACTTTCTAAGTTTTGGATCGAGTGCATCACGTAAACCATCACCGACCGCATTAAACGCAAAAATTGTTAATGAAATTAATAACGCTGGAAATATTAAACGCCACGGTGCCGTCATAATGGCTTCGTTTCCTTCTGAAGCCATCGTTCCCCAACTGGCCATTGGCGGTGTCACCCCAAGACCTAAATAACTAAGAAATGATTCCGTAAAGATTGCTGAAGGAATCGAGAGTGTCATCGTCACAATAATCGCCCCCATCGCATTTGGAATCAAATGTTTCAGTATCAAGTGAGTGGTATTCGCCCCTAATGTACGCGCCGCTAAAACATATTCCTGGTTCTTGATAGATAATACTTCTCCACGGACAATTCGGGCCATCCGTACCCAACCGGTTATCGAAAGGGCCACTATCATTGGCATTAACCCCTTATCCATCACAACTAATAATAAAATAACTATCAATAAATAAGGAACCGCCGTTAAAATATCAGCGATACGCATCATGATATTATCGACACGGCCACCAACAATTCCGGCAATACTGCCCCATAACACTCCGATAATTAAGTCAATAGCAGCAGCTGCTAATCCAATAAATAAGGAAATACGCGCGCCAACCCAAATACGAACAAAAATATCACGCCCTAAGTTATCTGTACCAAACCAATGAGTCGCATTGGGTGGCATATTATAATTTTTGGTTTGTTGACTAAAACTAAATGGTGACACCATCGGCACAAAAATCGCCATTAAGGCCACTACAATTAATAACCCAACCCCAAACATCGCTAGTTTATTACGGCTAAAAGTATGAAAGACTTCGCCCCAAAACGACACCGTTTTATTACTTAAAATATCAGTTTGATCTTCAGAAATCCCTATTATTTCAAAATCTTGGGGATTTAATTTTTCATTCGTCATTATTATTCAGCTCCTTCCAACTTAATTCGTGGATCGACCATTACATAAATAATATCCACAATTAAGACCGCGAATAATAATAGAATCGAATAGAAAACAGTGGTTCCCATAATCATCGTATAATCACGGTTATTAATACTGGTAACAAAATGTTTACCGAGTCCAGGTATCGCAAAAATATTTTCAACAATGAAACTCCCCGTTACCACGCCGGCTGTTAAAGGTCCTAAATAGGTTATAACAGGTAACAATGCATTACGCAGTGAATGTTTAAAGACCACACTCCATTTTCTTAATCCTTTTGCTCGAGCTAGTTTTACATATTCAGATGTATTTTGTTCCAGCATACTAGATCGGACCATTTTGGCCACATTTCCCATATAACTTAAAGCCATCGCAAATGAAGGCATGACGGTATAACTAAATCCTTTCCAACCACTTAAAGGAAACAATCCCAATTTCAATCCTAAAAAATATTGCATTAATCCTGCTAAAATAAATGAAGGAATTGAAATTCCTAAGACAGCAATAATCGTTGAAATATAATCACCTAATTTATTATGGTACATAGCAGAAATGACCCCTAATAAAACACCAAAACCGACTGCTAAAAAGAGCGCTTGAGCTCCTAAGGCTAATGAGATAGGAAATGACTGAAAGATCATATCATTAGTTGAACGACCTTTATACTTCATAGACTCACCAAAATCAAGTTTTAAAATATTCAATAAATAATCCTTGTATTGCACATACCATGGATTATCTAAGCCATAGGTTTCATTTAATTGTTTTTCAATCGCAGGCGTTAGTGCTCTTTCACTCGCAAAAGGACTACCGGGTGCAATTCTCATTAAGAAAAACGTTAATGTTATAATGAAAAAAAGTGCAATCAGTATATAAACGATTCTCTTAAAGATATACTTTTTCATCTAATATTCCTCCTCGTAATATATATTTAGAAGGTCA
>NZ_KV805659.1:0-9857 GCF_001811625.1 Globicatella sp. HMSC072A10
TATCAAGATACTCTGATATAGGACGCTTACCTCAAACTCCTATCCTTCTAAAATCGTCGGGAAATCGGGAAGTCTCCTATGTCGTCTTATGTGTCTCCTCTCTGAAACCGTCGGGGTTTCGGGGAATGGTTATACCCATATCTCAATCGGACGACGCGAAAAGAACCCTCCGTCTGGAAGGTTCTCTTGTTTGGAACTGTTTGTCTCGTGGCCAATGTCTTGAGTGAGTCACTCTGGTTCTTACGGGGGATACCAACATTCAATTTTTGTTGGAACACAACAATCACATTTGGTACGAGTGGGCCTTTGAAAGATACGTCGACAGCGACGACTATACGGGACCGAACATGACTGATTTTGGTCTGCGCGTCTTAGAAGATGATGCTTTCAAAAAAGTTTATGACGAGGAAATGTTAAAATTCCAAGACAAGGTTCTAAATGATCTGGAATTCTTTCAAAAACATGGTGAATTGGGAGATGTCTACGGCAAACAGTGGCGCGCTTGGCAAACACGTCAAGGGGAGACTTTGGATCAGATTGCCGACGTCATTGAGCAAATCAAAGAGAATCCAGATTCAAGGCGTTTGATTGTTTCGGCTTGGAACCTGGAAGGTGTGCCCAATATGGCCTTACCTCCATGTCATACTTTGTTTCAGTTCTACGTTCAAGATGGAAAATTAAGCTGTCAATTGTATCAAAGAAGCGCCGATTTGTTCTTAGGGGTTCCTTTCAATATCGCCAGCTATGCCTTATTGACCCATCTGATTGCCCGTGAAACCGGTTTGGAAGTGGGAGATTTCGTGCACACCTTTGGCGATGCCCATTTATATACCAATCACATGGAACAAGCCGAACTTCTTCTCAGCCGTGACCCTAAAGATTTACCGACGCTTGTTATCGATTCAGACACGCCCATGGATGAATTAAGTGTGGATGACATCCGAGTGGAAGGCTATGACCCACACCCAGGAATTCGTGCACCCATCGCCGTTTAAAAAGGAGAGTGCCAGTGATTATCTTTGTATACGCCCAAGACCAACAAGGAGGCATTGGTGTCAACAATCAATTGCCTTGGAATCTACCCAATGATTTAAAGTTCTTTAGAGACACAACTATGGGACATACCATATTGATGGGACGCAAAACTTTTGAATCTCTCGGCAAACGCCTACTTCCAGGACGAAAAACAATTGTTTTGTCTCGAGATCCTCATTATGGTGCCGACATTCAGGGCCTGACTGTGATTACTGATCGTCAAGAAGCCTTGGATATGGCCACTCAAGAAGCCCTCATGGTCATCGGTGGAACAGAAATTTTTAATTTATTTTGGGACGATGTGAATAAAATTATCCGCACCAATATTCGACATACCTATGAGTGCGATACTTTTATGCCACCCATTGATCCAGAAGTTTTTATCTTGGAAACGTCCATTCCCGGTGAAACCAATCCCGAAGATCCTGTCGACTATGCCTATGAGTATTGGGTACGCAAGGACACCCCATAAGCCAGTCTTTATTTCAAAAGCTCTTCCCTAAAGTCAGAGTGGGGCTTTTTCCTTTTGTTTTCTAATCTAAGAATCAAAATAAAGGAGTTGAACAAACATTGGTCAGAAGAGAAAACGCTGGGAAAATTTGTCGCTATTTTATAAATTGATCAAAGTGAAGTTGACAGAAATTATATTTTAGGCTAGACTAAATTTATCATAAAAAAGGAGACGATAGGTTATATGAATAATTTATTTAAGAGAAGCTTGGTAGTTCTTGCTGCGCTGGCTTTAATGATCGGTGGTCTATTTGTTTCAACGCCATCCGCACAAGCGGAAGCTGAGAAATTAGACGTTGTTGTTACGACCACACACATGAAGGACTTGCTTGAAGTTGTCGGCGGGGAGCACGTAAAAGTGACCGGTCTTATGGGACCTGGGGTTGACCCACACGGTTATGAACCAACCCCTTCAGACATTGATGCTGTTAATAATGCGGATTTAGTAGGATACAATGGCCTGCACTTAGAAGCCATGTTCACAGATATCTTCGAAAAGATGGCAGAATCCGATGATGTTAACATCTTCTCATTGGAAGAAGCTCTTAAAGACGGTCAAGTTCTTGACTATGTCTACGAAGACAAAGATTTAGACCTAGATCCACACATCTGGTTCGACATCCAAATCTGGCAACAAGCCACTCAATTAGTTGCTGATAAGTTAGCAGAAGTGGATCCAGACAACGCCAAAGACTACCAAGCCAATGCGGATGCATACGTGAAGGAATTGGACGAGCTAGACAAGCAAATTGCTGACTTAGTTGCTGAAGTTCCAGAAGAATCACGTTACCTAGTAACTGCTCACGACGCTTTCTCATACTTTGGTAAAAACTACGGCTTCAACGTCGAAAGTATCCAAGGTCTGAACACACAAACCGAAGCTGGTACAGGGGACATCGCTAAAGTTGCTGACCTTGTCATCGACAAGAAGATCAAAGCATGTTTCATCGAAAGTTCTGTTTCAGATCGTAACGTTAAAGCGTTGGTCGAAGCAGTCGAAGCAAAAGGTGGAAATCTAGAAATCGGCGGAGAGCTATACTCAGACGCCCTAGGTACTGACGAAGAAAAAGCAGGTAACTACATCGACGGTTATGTGACAAACATTTCAACCATTGTGAATGCTTTAAAATAACTCTTTAATATAAGAATTTTACGGCTGACTCACAGGGCCGCCGTTTTCTTATTGCAAAAATTCTCCCTGACAAGGTCTAAAAATCGATTCAGGAAAAAGTTTAGGCCAGAGTAAAATTAATGACTATCAATTGTTTTGATTCAATTAGAAAGTAGGTTCGAAAATGACTAATAATGCGATTACAGTCGATCAATTAACCGTTGCTTACGATGGGCATCCCGTCTTATGGAACGTGGATGTAAAGTTTTTGAAAGGGCAACGCACCGCCATCGTCGGTCCCAATGGAGCAGGTAAATCCACACTGCTTAATGGGATGTTGGGCCTTTTGAAGCCAATCGCCGGTCAGGTCACTTATCAATTGGACGGTGAATCTTATTGTTATGAGGAAGTCAAACGCCGCTTAGCTTACGTGCCTCAAAGAACCAGTGTAGACTGGGACTTTCCCACTTCTGCTTTGGATGTGGTTTTGATGGGAAGATATGGGCACTTAAAGTTTGGTCAAAGACCGAGTAAAGAAGACCGAGAAATTGCCAAGATGAATTTGGAACGTGTCGGAATGGGTACTTTTGCGGATCGTCAAATTTCACAACTTTCAGGCGGTCAGCGCCAGCGTGTTTTCTTAGCCCGAGCTCTTTGTGAAGACGCGGATATCATTATTTTGGACGAACCATTGGCTGGTGTAGACATGAAGACGGAGAAAATCTTGATGGATCTCTTGCGCCAGCAGGCAGAACTGGGACGAACAGTCATTGCGGTTCATCATGATTTGGATACGGTTGAAGATTATTTTGATCAAGTGGTCTTTTTGAACCGTGAAGTCGTGGCTGCAGGACCTGTCAAGGAGTTTTACACGGCTGCCAATATTGAAGAAACTTATCGACAAGACCATAACTTAGGGGAAGGGTGAGTGATGTGGATTCAATTGCCAACATTTTAAATAACCATACTTTCCAAGTGGTAGCGACGGGTACTGCACTTTTGGGTGTTTTCAGTGGAGTATTGGGAGTTTTCCTGACCTTAAGAAAGCAAAGTCTTTTGGGAGATGCCTTGGGGCATGCGTCTTTACCGGGAATTGTCATTGGTTTTATTTTAACAGGTAGCAAGAACATGTTTGCCTTATTAGCGGGAGCTACAATTTTTGGTTGGTTGGCTTCCTGGTTGATCAATTTTATTTCTCAAAGAAATTCTGTGGTCAAACAAGACAGCGCCTTGGCTTTGGTATTATCCACTTTCTTTGGATTAGGAACAGCGCTGTTAACGTCTGTTCAAAAGACGCCCAATGCCGCTCAAGCGGGTCTGCATAATTTTATCTTTGGACAAGCCAGTGGAATGCTCAAGCAAGAAGTCAATGTTTTGATCATCATTGGAATGATAATTCTTGCACTGGTCATTGTTTTTTGGAAGGAGTTCAAGATCATTACCTTCGATGCTCACTTTGCCCAAACTTTGCCGGGTCCCTACCGATTTTTTGCCTTTCTTTTGTCTCTACTGATTGTGGTAGCCATCGTAATGGGGCTTGAATCGGTCGGAGTTGTTTTAATTTCGGCCTTGCTTGTGAATCCAGCCATTGCGGCTCGCCAGTGGTCCAACCGCATGTCAGTCGTTGTCGGTTTATCGGGCCTCTTTGGTGGAATATCTGGTTTGTTAGGAACCTTCTTGAGCTCCACAGGCAAACAGATTCCTACAGGTGCCACCATTGTAATCGTCGCCACGTGTCTCACAATTATCAGTGTGTGTTTTGCACCTGAACGTGGATTAATTGCGAGACGCCGTCGTTCTCTTCGTCGTCAACGCCAATTAAAAGAAAGTCTGGCCCAGGAGAAAGGAGAATCTTTATGAGCCTCTTAATTCAAATTACCTTCGTGGCCGTTGCAGTCGCTCTTTCCTGTGCAATTATCGGAAACTTTCTGGTCTTGCAAGGTAAAACCATGGTATCCGACGCGATCACCCATACGGTTCTTCTAGGAATCGTCATAGGTTTTTTTATCACCAAAGATCTTTCTTCACCACTGCTCATGGTGGGTGCAACGATTGTGGGGGTCATTACTGTCTTAGCTATTGAAGCTTTAAGAAGTACACAGCTCTTAGACCAGGATGCGTCCATCGGAATTGTGTTCCCTTTCTTGTTTAGTATTGCCATTATTCTGTTGACCCGCTATGCTGGGGATGTTCACTTGGACATTGACTCGGTTTTTATGGGACAGTTGGGATTCACGGTCTTTGACCGGATGGTCATTGCGGGTCATGATATTGGACCACGCGCTTTCTGGATCGCCGTGGTGATTTTCTTAGTGAACCTTGGCTATGTGCTTCATTTTTACAAGGAATTAAAGGTTTCGAGCTTCGACCCTCAATACGCCCATTCCTTGGGAATTCCGACCACCTTTCTTCATTATGGGCTCATGACGCTGGTAAGTTTAACCGCGGTTGGTGCTTTTGAAGCCGCCGGATCTATTTTGGTCGTTGGTTTTATGGTGGGCCCGGCTTTAACAGCCTATCTTTTATCCGATCGGTTGAGTCATGTGATTGTTCTCAGTTTAATCATTGCGGCCTTCAATGCCATTGTCGGTGTGCATCTGGCTTACAAAATGGATTTATCCTACGCCGGTGTGATTGCGGTTGTGACAGGAATCGTTGCTATGATTGCATTCTTGTTCTCACCGCGCAAAGGTCATTTGCGTGCTTGGTTTAACCGCCGGAAACGTCAACACGCATTAAATGAAAGCATTAAAAACTTATAAGACAAACGCACGTTTAAGAGCCTTCCCATCATCACCGGGAAGGCTCTTTCTTGTAAATTTTTACCACTCAAGAATGATTCATGATAAAATAAACGCATGGTCGATGTGAGAAAAGAGAAAGAGGAGAGTCATCTATGCCGATCGGTGTCCTTGTGAATTCATTGGGAATCTTTGTTGGAGGATTATTAGGTGGAAGCGTTGGTAAGAGGCTGAGTCGAGAGGCCAAAGAATCGCTCACCATGATTTTTGGTCTTTGTGCCTTCTTAATGGCAGTTGTGAATATGATCGCCCTCGAGAATTTGCCGGCAGTTGTATTGAGCCTGATTGTCGGCCTTTTGGTAGGAATGGGCTTGCGCTTTGATGAGAAAATTAATCAGGCGGCTGCCAATATGGAACGATGGGTGGCCAAAGTGATTCCTATCGGTAATCACGGTTTAGGTTCAAAGACTTACTTTTTCCAATTGACGACCATCATTGTGCTTTTTTGTGCCAGTGGGACAGGGATCTACGGATCTTTGGAATCAGGAATGACCGGTGATCATGGGTTGTTAATCACCAAGACCCTCTTGGATTTCTTTACTGCCATGATTTTTTCCGCTAGCTTAGGGCCCGTTGTTTCCTTTATTGCGGTGCCACAGGCGATTGTTTTCTTATCCTTGTTCTATGCCGGTGAAATAATTTTGGCCTATACGACACCCGCCATAATTGCGGATTTCAAGGCAGTGGGTGGGGTCTTGATTCTAGCTTCTGCACTCAATATTTTGGAGTTAAAACGTTTACCAGTCACCAACATGATTCCAGCCATGGCGGTCTCGCTACCCATTAGTTATCTATGGATCACCTATCTGGCGCAGTTCTTCTAGAAGAATCATTCCTTCAAGCTTTGTTAGATCCAGGATATGTTATAATAATTTCATTACAAAGGAGGCTTCTCCATGAAAGAATTAACCATTGAAAACTTACACAAGACCTATGGTACCAAGACCTTATTAGATGGTATTGATCTTTCCCTACGCACCGGTGACCGGATTGGTCTTATTGGACCCAACGGCACAGGGAAAAGTTCCTTTTTGAAGACCATTGTAGGATTGGAAACCTCCGATGATGGCAAGATGATGGCACCTCAGAACTATCGCATTGGCTATTTGGATCAAAACCCGGACCTGGACCCAGATAAAACAGTTTTGGAAACTATTTATGACAGTTCTTCGCCTTTGGTCCGCTTGGTTCATGATTATGAAGACCTGCGACTTCAGTTAGAGAAAGATCCTGAGAACGTGTCCTTGCAAGAATCCTTCTTGCCCTTGTCCGAAAAGATGACGGAACAAAATGGCTGGGATTTAGAAACCCGCGCCAAGTCCATCCTGACCCGTTTGGGATTAAAAAATCTGTCCCAAAAAATTGGTGAAACGTCCGGAGGTCAACAAAAACGTGCAGGTATTGCCCAAGTGTTGATTGAAGCGCCGGACTTACTGATCTTGGATGAGCCAACCAACCACCTGGATATCGCCTCTATCCAATGGCTGGAACGTTATTTAGCCACCTACTAACTCATAGCCTTTTTTGGCACAGTACTCCGAAATGATTTGTTGTTGGGCACCAAGACTATAACCCGAGAGGGCCTGTTCTGCCGTGCTTACACGGGTATAATAGACTGCCCGCATTTTATCTTTATGAAACATCGTCTTCCTCCTCTAAAATATTTTCTCTGAACCCGGTTAAATAAATCGCGATGACCTTCTTTTCTTCATCGACTGCAATCCTCTCAATGATACTCTGGTACAGGGTGTATTGTGGAAGGGTTGGGTTGTTGTCGATGAGTAAGTTGCGGTCAATTAGATTAGTGATGGATTCAGGTATCCTGGGTTTTAACTTAAGCTTTGCTTTTCGCCCGTTCAATGCGACCAACTTATCAGAAAGTTGGTCGTCATCAAGGAGCTCCTTTTCGTAGGCATCCATAATTTGTCTCTGTCTTTGTTTTAACTTATTTTGCTTCTGCTGATTGGTTCGATCGATATCGTAGTTGGTTCGAGTGATGTGTGACTTCAGTTGGCCTGCCACGAAATCCGATTGAATAAATTGATGAAGTTTGGAACTAATGAAGTCTTCAACCTCTAAAGCATTGAGTATCATACCAGGACAGTGTCGCTTCCCTCCAGAAGTATAGAGAGAACATGAATAGTAATAATAATCCCGCTGACCGTTCAGGGTATGAGTTGGCGTACAGACAGTGTGACAGTGAGGACATTTTATCTTCCCTTGTAAAACATAACGTCTGGTCACGCGCTGTTTGAGAGTGTTTCGACTTAACTGGATGGCTTGGGCTTGTTCAAAACGCTCTTTTTGAATCAAAGGAAGCTGGTGAGAATTCGCATCGCCATATTTACTCTGGATAACTCCAGTATAGAAGGGATTGTCCAGTATGGTTTTAATGCGAGTCGCATGCCACCATTTGTTATCACGGTTAAGATTACCGGATGCGTTCAATTGTTCCGCAATCGCCTTATATCCCAGTTTATCTTGAGTATATAAATCGAATATCAGACGAACAGTTTCTGTCTCTTCCTCGTGTACCATCAACTCATCATTAATTAAGCGATAGCCGTAAGACACGTTAGCGCTCAATATCTTACCATCTTTATATTTTTGGTGATAGGCAATCTGCTGATTTTCTTTGATAATTTCCCGTTGATACTGGGCCACAGCCCCGAGCATTTGTAACATAAATACATCTTGGGCACGGTTATGACCCAACTTTTCGTTGATACTTATGACGCTAACGTTTAGATCTGAACAGAGCATTAGGAAGCTTTCAAGGTCCTTTAAGTTACGAGCGATTCGGTCATATCGCCAAACTAATAGGACATCGACAGCGTGAGTAGAAATATATTCAACCATCGCGTTAAAGTCTTCTCGGTTCGTATCTTTCCCACTCATAGCATCTTGAAAAATCGCAAGGACTTGAGTGTTATGTTGACTCGCATAATCCTCCAGCGCTTTAATCTGCGCTGGAATGGATTGTTGCTTGGGTGTAGATTGACGGGCATAAATCACAGCAGTTTTAGTCATCGTCACTCACACTTTCCAGTTGAATCAAAACTTGTACCAGTAGTTCGAGGAAGACTTGAATTTTTAAATTAGTTTCTGAAGTAGTCATTTTTTCATCTCCTTAAAAGTCTATGTCGCTGTCATCAAGGTCGAATCCTTCAGACGTCTCAATGGTCGGATTCTCTTCATTTGAATGTAGTTCATCAACAAGCGTACTTTGTAGTCGTGGATGAGAAGAGAGAGAGTAGGTAGATGTTCCTACCGGTCTGACGTCCCTCAAGCCTTCTTCCGCATACGCATCAGGAATTGAGATACGATAGCTAATATGCCTTTGACCCTCAATTACTTTCCGAGTCGTTACCCGGTCTGATTCGGAAGGAACAATCACATTTGATTCTAGCCATTTTTTTCGGACGATTCGTGCGTCTTCAAAATCCAGTTCTTTGAGTATCTTGGTTAATTGATCGCGGTAGATACAAACGGTTTGTCCCTCAATGTACCCAATCTTTGAACGACTTCCTGAAGAAATCAGACTTTGGTTTGCGAGAAGATACTGCATCAGCCTTTCATGCGCTTGTTTACCAATGTCTCTTGTTTGGTTCGCTTCATTTTCTTGGGAGACTACCAGGTCATAAATGGCTTTAACATCAACCTCTAGAATCTCAGTATCATTGAGTAGATTAGCAGTTGCTGTAATGACAGCCAATTTTTTAAACACTCGCTCACTCGTTATCGTTAAATTAGAATCATCTCTAAGTGCTTCAATGGCTTCTTCAAAATAGTGCTCAATGTCAGCGTCTTCAGTAAATAAGTACTCTATAAAAGCGGAGAGGAGCCAACCATGATTTGCTGTAATACAAGCTTTAATTGCTTCACTTTGGTCAGCTGACTCGGTCCAAGGGATATCCCTAAAATTGAAGACACGCATTTTTAAACCGGTGTTTTCGGATAAGCGGTTAAAGATATCCAGTTCGCCTGAGCTAAGGATAGTTGTTGACCATGTACTTACCTCTCTGAGTCTTCCATCACTTCTAGCTCTCGACCTACCGACACCTTCAGTCAATGTATATAACAAGCTATCTAGGTTTCTGGTGGAATTGGCACTAAGTTCATCAAAGGCAATCGGAATACCATAAACCCCTTCTAATAATCCGAGATTGGCATTGCTCGTCCCATTCCAAGAGCGAAGCAGTGACTGGTGGCCTTTATTCGGTTCACCAGCCACCGAGACAGCTAACGAGAGCGCTGTAGTCTTGCCTTTTGAACTATCACCTGAGAAATTGACTAAAAGCGTTTTAAGATCTGGGTAGCTGTGATTCAAGTGACAAATAATTGGTCCGCTCAGTCCCAAGACTACCGCTGTATTTCGCAAGTTAAAAGTGAGCCATTTC
>NZ_KV805660.1:0-9231 GCF_001811625.1 Globicatella sp. HMSC072A10
TATTTTTCTAGCTTAATTTTACTATCCAAGTTATTTAAAATATCTCAAAAACATCTACTAAGACATTAGTACCAAGCTTTCTCGGTATCCTGTTCCATACATATCCTTTAAACAAATCCTTAAAAATAAAGACTTCTTCTTGATATGCTCCCCCTAAAGTAGACACTAAAAAAAAGTAAACTACTTTAGGGGGAGGTTTTTTGCGTTCAAATAGAAAACACACTTTAACAGAGTTAGCTAACTATATTCATCTCTATGATGCTGGTCATTCTTATAAGAAACTTTGCGAAAATTATGGACTTTTGTTAGGTGGTTCGAGTTTTAACCAATACTATCTTAAGTTTTTAGAACATGATATGGCGGGACTGGAATCTTCTAGAAGAAACAACACCTATACTCAAGCATTTAAAGAAAGCGTGGTGAAAGAATGCCTTCAAACAGATAGTTCCATTAAAGAGCTTGCCAGAAAGTATCATATACCTAGTCATTCCACTGTTAAAGATTGGATTATCAAGTATACTGAAGGTGAACAAATAAAGAACTATCGTCCTAAACCCGAGGTGTATATCATGAAAGAACAAAAGAAAACACATCAAGAAAAGATTGCCATAGTCAAAGACTTTCTAGAAACTGGAATGTCTTATAAGGAGACAGCGGCTAAGCATCAAGTTTCTTACAATAATATCTATTTCTGGGTTCAAAAATATCAACAATTTGGACCGGATGGTTTAACGGATGGTCGGGGACGAAGAAAACCTGATACCATACAAACCGAAGAGGAAAAGTTACGCACAGAAAACGCCGCCCTCAAGGCCCGTAATGAGTATTTAGAGACAGAGAATGCTGCCTTAAAAAAATTGAAAGAAGTGGGAAGAGAGTTGATGTTCACAAAATCAGATACCAAGCAGAATACAAGACGATTGAGAAACTTAATCAAGATGGCCACAAAATAGAGGTATTATGTGAGGTGCTTGGTCAGCCGATCAGCTTGTTATAAGTGGCTCAAGCAACAATCCAGTCAGACAGAACAACGCTTAGAAAAGCTGATGGAACTCGTTCAAGAAGCTTATGACAAATATGAAGGCATCTATGGGTATCGTCGCATCACGATTTACCTTAACTACTTTCGACAAGCACAGGTTAATCTTAAGTGTGTCTACCGTTTGATGAAACAAATGGGACTCAAGGCAGTCATTCGACGTCAACGTTACCGCTATAAAAATCATTCTCCTCAACATATCGCAGAGAATGTGTTAAATCGTGAATTTAATAAGGATTATCAAGCGATGCAGGTTCTGTTAACAGATATCACTGAATTTAAGTACGGAGATAACCGTAAAGCTTATCTCAGTGCAATTCTCGATTATGGCACGAGACAGATCGTTGCCTATAAGTTATCGAAGCGGAACGATACTCAATTAGTTAAGGATATAGTCGTTCAGGTTGAAAAGGACCTGATTCCAGGGGAAACTTTAATTCATAGCGATCGAGGGTTTCAATACACTTCTCACTTCTTTTAAAGATTTATCAATGACAAACAGTTGATTCACAGTATGTCACATGTAGGTAAATGCATTGATAATGGTCCGATGGAGAATTTTTGGGGCATCATCAAAGTTGAGATGTACTCTTTAAGGAATTATGAAACGTTTGAGCAATTAGAAAAAGATATCAGACGCTATATCAAGTTTTATAATATAGAGCGGGGCACACTCGATATGGGGTTACGAATCCCTGCATAATAAAACCATGCATCAAACCAATGACGCATGGTACAATATTTTGGGTTCTATAATAAATGTACCGACCCCCAAAAGTTAGACCAAAAATCTAACTATTGTGGAGGCGGTACAATTTCCTTTAATAGGTCTGAAATACAAAAATAGACTATTAACTTGTGATTAGGGATATGAAATAATTAATCGTTCCATTTTCAATCAATATATAAAATCCGAGTCCAATAAACACGACTGGTACAATTATTTTTTCGTACTTTTCTACGATTTCTCCGATAGTAGAAATTGAAGCGAGACTTTGAGATAATTTGCATAGAATCAAAATCCCGAACGCAAATATTACTAAACTTATACAAACCTCGATCAAACTCTTTCCTATAAAAAAGGGGATATAAATTCCTAAATTATCTCCACCCATTGCCACTGTTAAACTTGTAAATGCTAAGATTTTTGATCCCTTTCCGGTAATTTTCCCCTCGATGTCTTCTTCATCAATATCTTCATCCACAAAAATTGCTCTTATACCAAGACCTAGTGGGATTAGACCAAGGAGCCCGATAATCCAATCTTGTGGAATAAAATTTAAAAAGTAAGCGACAATAAGACTAACCAGCACAAGCAATCCTGTACCTAAATACTGTCCTGTATAAATTGATTTCAAGCCTTCCTTGCCTTGACTAGCGAATAAAATAGTCAAAACAACTAAGTAATCAATTGATGTAGACACAAAAACTAATAAAGCGGATACTATTGTTTCCATTATTTCTCCTTTCAAAATATTTAATTTTTATAGCCAATCAAAAATTGACTGCATACACATTCTGCCTTGGCCGTTGCCAATGGATATATTTGAAGAAATAATTTCACACTTTTCCCACCTTTCCTTTAAACATTGCTTAAAATTTACTAAAATTACCGGATTATGTCAAGTATGCTCATAGATATCCACGCAAACTATGAAGATTGAAAATATATACGATTAGATAGAACAAACATTATTTATTTAATATTGAATCATCTTATTCACTATTTTCAAAGCTACGTAGTCTTTTAATAAAAAATTAGTCAGATAATTATCTAATTCAAACTTCATAAAATTATTAATTTCAAGCTATTTCGAACCCTTATACATCTATTCCATTGGCCGTAGAATTCACTAATCGGTCTTCTTTCAGTCGGCTTCTTAGGAATTCCTGGCATAGCAACTACCTAAGACTCGCTACACTCGCCTAGTTAGGTGCGTATCATCAATACTAGAGCCTCTGCTTAACCGAGTGGGGGACGCATTTGCTATTGTTTCACTTCACTTTGTTCGTGAAAGCAATGCAACTGCCTCGACATGTAAACTATAGGCTAATTCATCTCATTTACTCACTAACATAAACGCTATCTTATCATCCTTTTAGAGAACTCGACCATTAACCAATACATCTCGTATAATAAGTAGGCTATCCATCTCATAAATTAAATAAATCAAACCCTTGATTTTTAATTTGGTATCCTTTGTCTGTGGGCATCCCAAAAAAATCTTCAATTTGAGCAAATGAATAATTAAAGCTCTCTTTGTCTACTTCTGAGAGTGCATACCAAGCATCTGGATTGATAACTAAATTTTCTGTCCCTTTGATGATTAAATAATTAATGAAATTTTTTTCTTCTTCTTGCGTTAAACCTTTCAGACTAGTTACATAATCTGCTAATAATTCATCATTTTTTAACACAGCGACAATGGCGTAACTCTTATTTTCTTCAGGGAATACACTAAAATATAGATTAGACATTTTAGCATCATAATCTGATAAACTTTGAATTTTATTCCCATTTAAATCATCTATCGGCGTTAAGAAGCCAGTAGCAGCAAAATTTATTTCTTTATCAAATTCATAAACAACATAGTTTAAAACATTGAATTCATTATTCAAAATAGCCGCATCAAATACCTCTTTATCTTTCTCCATGTCTCTTTTTGCTAAAGTAAAACCTAATTGAGTATAATCAATTATAGAGTCAGTTGTAAATTTCTTCATTTCTTCTTGCTGTTTAACTCCCTCCATCTTTCTATGATATTCAACTGCAAAAGCACGGTATATATAGAGAAATACCTGTTTAATTTCATAATTAAAATCAAAATCTTCAATCGGACTGAACATTTGGTCGTGATGACCACAAAAACCTGTAAAAACAGTTGCTCTTTTTCTACCATACTCTGTTGTTAGCTGGAATGGATTATCTGATTTTGGTATCGGCATTATTACATTGCCATTTTTTGATATTTCTGATAAGACCTTATTATTTTGAATCGAGTGAGCTTTAATAATATTTTCGCTACATTCTTCTTTTTTAGGATGCAAACATTCTTTAATCCTACTTTTTTTAACTGTACTTTGGAATTGCTCAGATAATCTTCTCTTTAAATCTTTTTTCGATTGTTTTTTCTTTTTCCCCACTTAAAACCCACCTTCAAATTTATTAAGACTATTTATCTTTAAATTATTCATAAATTTATAAGCATTTTATGTTGATCAGTTCCCACATACTACCTATTAATTATTGGATATTATTCCCAATCTCCACCGTTTCCAAACCAATTATACTAAAAAATCAGCCCCTTGAATATGGTATGCACATTCAAAAAGCTGATATAGCAACATATTACCCTTTTACCTTTTCCATCAATACTACACACTCCACATGGGACGAGTTGATAGAATGAATGTCATTTGGCTATGTCCCTTCTTGGAAACATATCCATTGCGTTTTTAGTACTATTGGTAGAGGGAAACATATCGACAAACTGGAATTTATCGCAATAATTGAGAAAGAAACTCGTCGGCCTCTTCGCGGTTTTTGAAAACAAAAATATCCTTATCAGTGTATTCGGATAATAATTCCATCACAGTGGGTCTGCTAACGATGTTGTAGTTTTTGATAAATTGAATAAATTCTTCATCTACCTCGTCAGGTAACTCGACCCATGGCATATCTGTTCTTTCTTTTCCCCTTCTTGACATAATCCCATCTAGGCACACATCTAACGAATAATCCAAAAAAAACACAGTATCACAAGCTTCCAACCGTAATTTCATAGTTGAACCATAGTTCCCATCAATAATCCAAGTATCCTTTTCTACCGTTCGGTTAAGCCTTTCTATGAAAGTAGGTTTTGGTACAGTAGTTCTATCAGAGTTCCAGTTCATCATATCTAAATGATAAAGGGGGATTTGAGTAACTTTGTGCAATGCACGTGAAAATGTGCTTTTCCCACTTCCCGGACATCCAATCACTATAACCCTTTTCACTTTTCATCCCCTCCATAGATTAAATTTTTCCTCTATCACATCGAAACAATTACGGTCTCTGTTTCTCTATTCAATTATAATGTCATTACGTTGTAAATGTATGAATATGCGGTTTGATTCTCATTGCAGCCTATCAAGACATCTACTCTTTTATCAAATTTTCCTTTATCAAATGAATATTACATAATCGGTATTTCTTTTACTTCAAATATTGTATAGCCAGTGCAATTAGTGATAAACAACGATTGAAAAAATAGTCGTAATAACGGATATCAGTAATATCAATCCTATCAGTTTCATGATGCCGTATGCGATATTTATTTCCAATGTCCGTCAACACCTTAAATTCATTATTAAACAAATCGGCAAAATCATCATTTCCGTTTGCCATATCATTCACTATTTTTTCTGATGAATGTTTCTTATCTAACGTTGTATAGTAAGTTTTTAAGCGTTCTAATGCATCCCATATCTTTTCAACTGAATCTTGCCGAGCTGCCGGGTTTGGTGTTTTATATAATGCAACTGCATCTTTCAACAACTCTCTTGTACCTTGCTCATGTACCGATGTAAAAGAATTTTCTATTTCCGCTGTAAGTGGACTGTTCTCAACAATTCTTTCAATAATCTTTTCGTCCGTAAGTTCATATAGCAACCCAGACTCAGAGAATATTTCATTTATTGCCTCTTGGAAATTTTCAAATACATCTGAAGAATCATGGCAATCTATCGTTTGGTAGTTTCGGTATCTCTCATTATTCCATCGTTCTAAGATATCCTTAATATTTTGTGCAAAGAACTCAATAAGGTCTAAAAGCGAATATTGATCGTACTCATCTCCATATTGCGGTGTGCTAATTCTGTCATACTCATCCCGAAAGAGAGATGGTATTCTTATCTTTATTCTTGTTGTAAATCCGTTTTCATCAAATGCAATATAGTCGCTATCAGTAAAGTCGTGATGACAATTTAGAGCAAAAATATGTGTTAAATTCTTTTGATATCTTTTGCAGCAATCTAAGAGCAATGAATACATATCTCTGTTAATAGAATATGTCTTTTCCTGCGGTGCCCTTATACCATGTCTTTCAGAGTATAATCTCATAAGCCATCTCCTCATAAATTTGTTATATATATTAAGTCACTAAAATGTCCATTGTTAACTTAGATTTTATACATACTAATTCCTTAAAAGCGTTCATGCTCCCCAATAAATTAGAATGTGAAGATTGTTTTAATTATTGTATTTTTGAAAACAACTGTCCCGGAGATAACTTCCAAGCTCCTTTATTTTCTCTTAGGAAATCTGGAATACCTTTTTCATGTATAAAATTAACAGCTTCATCTCTCGTATATCCTTCTGAACGCACAAGATATGTTTCTAACTCTTTACATGGTAAATTTACGGTCCTTTCAGATATCATCAATTTCTCGCATTCTTCTTCACTTAAGAAATAATATTTCTGAAGCAAACGTATAATTTCATCATCGTTTATCTTTGCCTCAAACAAAGCTTCAGTAAGAATCTTGGCCCCATTATATCTTTCTTGTTGAACAGCGTCATCTTCATGCTTGAGTACAGCCTCTCTTGTAGCATCGATGAGAAAGCTTCCCGTACTAAACAAGTAGTTACTTAATTTTTTCCCCATGACCATTTCCTCCTTGTATTTCTTATTGGATTGTTATTTAGATTTATTGACTGTCTTAATTTCACCACAATTAGGTAAAATTATGGCCTGTTCAAACCTGACGCCCTGCACTTCTACGATAGCTTTCAACTCATTCAGGGTTACCATTACATTTTCTTAATGAAATTCTGCCACAATCATTCAGCACATCCAAGTTTACATTAAGAATATAATAAATCATCTTTTTTCTAAACACACGGAATTATTTAAACGTTACAAAACGTTATTATATATATATGAAAGACCACCCATCTCTACTGTAAGTCGTAATGCTAAAATCCTCTGTTAACAATTCTATTTTATCTCTTTTCCATCAACACAACCGTCTCTACGTGTGTTGGTACTAGTATAGGAACATAAATCTTTAACATCGTCATTAGTTTGTGAACACAATTTATTAGACTTTCGATTTCCTCTTGCATTCTTTCTTGCTGGCTTAAATTGATTACCATCCAAGCTATTTTTAAACCCTGTTTTATACACAAAGACAAGTTGTGCAGGGTCGATATTTCCATCTTCATCATATCCACCAACGATAACCTTTTCAACAATACTTTCAAATACATGACGGTCAAATTCATGTAACACTTCATTATTCTCCAGTGTTTTTTTGAATTCTCGCAAACGTCGCTTTACATCTTTTTCAGTTGTAGCAGTCTCTTGTAGTTTTATCCGTTCCTTAAGCAAATTTTCTTGTTTATTTGTCATATTAGAAAACTTTGATTCATAAGTATCTGAATCAATAATATCTTCTAGTCGCATATCAACTAGTTTACTTTTCTTTTTCTCTATTGCTTCAATCTCTTTATCAACTTTTGTAAGCTGTTTATTTATTGAGCTACTACTTAATGTTTCATCCATTATTTTTAAGAATTCATCTAGAACATCTTTATTGTCATCACTTAGAATACGATAACTTTCAATAAAGGCATCTTCAATTGCTTGTTCTGGGATTCCCTTACTCTCTGGACAATGCTTTTTTCCTTTTTTAGTAGCAGTTACACATTGCCAAATTACTTTACTGTATTCCGAACCGCTGTGCCATTTACGTCTAGTTAATGTACCCTTACAGAATCCACATTCAAGCAAACAACTAAAGGCATACTTCCTACTATATTTTTCTCTTTTAGTATTTCCATTTCCAATTTTACCACGGTTTTTATTTTTCCTATTTAATATCTCATGTGCTTTATCAAATACTTCTTCACTAATAATTGGCTCATGATGATTACGAATGTAAAACTGGTCTTCTTCTCCCATATTTTCCAAACGACGTTTTGAAATAGGGTCAACAGTGAAAGTTTTCCCCAATAGTATATCGCCTTTATACTTCTCATTCTTAATAATGCCTAAAACAGTAGTCGGTGCCCATGTGGCATTGCCATATTTGGTTAGGTAACCAAGATTCTCTAATTCCTTACCGATAACAGAACCTCCAGCTCCCTCTATATACCTATTAAAAATATAACGTACAATTTCTGCTTCTTCTTTATTGACGGTAATAGATTTATCTTCTGGATGATAGTCATAACCTAAGCAACCCTGAAAACCTACTAGCTCGCCACGTTTCATTTTCATTTTTAATCCTTTTTTAACATTGGAGGAAATATTTTCAACTTCCTGTTGGGCTACAGAACTGAGTACAACTAACAACAATTCTCCATCCATGGTTAAAGTATTTATATTTTCATCTTCAAAGAAAACAGCTATATTTTTTTCTTTCAACATACGTACATATTTTAAAGTATCTAAAGTATTCCTAGCAAATCTAGAGATAGACTTTGTAACAATCATATCTATTTCACCATTCATGCAATCATTAATCATTCTCTGAAAATCTTGACGATTTGTAACTTGTGTCCCAGTTATAGCTTCATCTGCATATATTCCTACGAATATCCACTCATTGTTTTTCTGTATTAAATCTGTGTAATATGTCTTTTGAGATTTATAACTATTTAATTGGTCTTCACTATCTGTACTTACCCTACAATAAGCCGCCACACGCAAACACTCAATCATTTTTCCCCGTTTTGATTTTGATATAGAGCTGCTAGCTTTAATAACTTCTACTTTTTTCATTTGACACCCTCCTTTTGTGTTCCTATAGTAGTCTTAATAGTCCACTAATTATAACACGATTTAAGAGGTTATATCTGAAACAATTTTATAATCTTTCATTATTTTTTGTTTTACTAGATAGTACTCTTTTTCAGAAATCAATTTTTGGGCAAGAAGTTGTTTAAGCATAGCTATTTGCATACTATAACGAATTAATTTTTTATTCATACACTCCGTCCCCCTATCTAATTTTTGTTTTACAAGTAATCGAACAGCTTTAGCAAAGCTCACGGGAGTTTCACCCCTGCATAGTTCTCATGTAGCCGTACCCATTGCCTGCGACGCTTCTAACGCTCGGACTGTGGCTATACGGGAGTATCATTATCACGATAAGAAAGTCATGGCTACAATCCCGCTTATAAAAGTTACAATAAGATTACCCAATTT
>NZ_KV805661.1:0-35782 GCF_001811625.1 Globicatella sp. HMSC072A10
TTCCGTGACCCACACCATTTGACAAAGAGCCACAAAAAGTTGTAGAGCCTTTACTTCTTGCCCATTCACATTTTTTGTGAAAAAAATAGCCCGAACCGAAGTTCGAGCTAATTATTCAAGCGGAGTTCAGAACCCAATCGTTCTGATGACTCACTATGTATATTTAATTAGATTAGATACTAATGGTAGCACCACGGTAGATAACACCACGACGAGCATCTACAGTAATTAATTCACCATTCGCAATTTTGTCTAAAGCTTCTTTAGCTGAGACAATTACTGGAATACCACGTTCAATCCCCATAATAGCTGCGTGTGAAGTGATTCCACCTTCTTCAGTAATAATTGCGCCAACTTTTTCTAATGCTGGTGCATAGTCTTTATCGGTTGTGCGAGCAACTAAAACTGATCCGATGACAGCATTTTTGTTAGCTGTTTCTGCATCTTCTGCTAAAATTGCTTTACCAATAAAGTGTCCATTTCCAACACCTTCACCTTTAGCTAATTGAGTTCCAATAACTTGAATTTTCATTAAGTTAGTTGTTCCAGATTCACCTACCGGTACACCTGCTGTGATAAGGATTAAGTCACCTTCTGAAACATAGTCTTTTTCTTGAACTAAAGCTGTTGCATTATCGAACATTTCATCCGTTGAAGCAGGACGTTCAATCACGTGTGCATTAACACCCCAAGTGATTGATAAGCGACGAGCTGTTTGTTCATCAAATGTAGCTGCTACGATAGTGGCATTTGGACGATATTTAGAAATCATTTGAGCTGTATGACCTGAAGAAGTTGCTGCTACAATAATTTCAATACCTAAATTACGCGCTGTATGGCCAACTGCTTGTCCAATTGCTTCGGTCATGTCTGATTGATCGTAACGTTTTAAAGCAAAAGCATCTTGACCTTCTAACGCTGCTTCTGTACGAACACAAATATCAGCCATTGTAGTAACTGCTTCAACTGGGAAGTCACCTGCTGCCGTTTCACCAGATAACATTACCGCATCAGTACCATCAAAGATAGCATTCGCTACGTCCCCTGCTTCTGCACGAGTTGGACGTGGGTTACGTTGCATTGAGTCTAACATTTGAGTAGCTGTTACAACTGGTTTACCTGCTTCGTTACATTTTTTAATGATATATTTTTGAACGATTGGCACTTCATGAGTTGGGATTTCTACCCCTAAGTCACCACGTGCAACCATGATACCATCAGAAACAGCTAAGATTTCTTCGATGTTATCTACACCTTCTTGGTTTTCAATTTTAGAAATGATTTTAACTTTTGAGTCGCCTTCTTCTTCTAAAATTGCACGGATTTCCATAACGTCACTTGCACGACGTACGAAAGAAGCTGCAATAAAGTCGATTCCATTTTGTACACCAAAACGAATATCTGATTCATCTTTATCGGTAATTCCAGGTAAATTAACGGAAACATTTGGTACGTTAACACCTTTTTTAGATTTTAAAACACCAGTATTTTCAATTTTGGTTACAATTTCACCATTTTCATGGTCGATTTCTGTAACTAATAAATCAACTAAACCATCATCTAATAAAATGTGATTACCAGGAGCTACATCATTGATTAAATCAGCATAAGTAACTGAAAATTTTTCAGCATTTCCTAATACTTCTGTCATTGAAATACGGATCGTATTTCCACGGACTAATTCAACACCATTGTTTTCCATGTCATTTGTACGAATTTCTGGCCCTTTAGTATCTAAAAGGATTGCTGTATTTAATTTACCTGTCGCTTCACGCGCTGCTTTTAAAGCATTGAAACGCTCTAAATGTTCCTCATGGCTACCATGTGAAAAGTTAAAACGAGCAACGTTCATACCGGCATTAATTAATGCTTCCATTTTATCTTGTGTATTAGTTGCTGGACCTAAAGTACAAATAATTTTAGTCTTTTTCATCTATGTTTTCTCCTTTTAATTGAACTTGAAAATAATGTTAGTTGGCTTTATCAGTTAAATCTTGGTTTAATTGGTATAAATCTTGACGTACAGCATGTGATTTCTTCTCTAAAGTTTCGATAATATCGAATGTAGCGAATTGCTCACCTTTCACACCCATAAACAGACCGGCTTCACCATTAATTAAACAGTCAACCGCACGCGCACCCATTAAAGTTGCAAAAACACGGTCACGAGCACTTGGGCTACCACCACGTTGAACGTGGGCTAAAGTAATACCACGAATTGCCATACCAGGATCTACTTTTTGGAAATCGTGGATAAATTCGTCAACACCCATTACGCCTTCAGCTAAGATAATCATTGAATGATCTTTACCATTCGCACGACCAGAATGGACACGTCTTACAATATCCTTCATATCAAAATCGGCTTCAGGAATCGCAATCGCATCAGCACCTGTTGCAACCCCAGCCCATACAGCAATATCTCCAGCATGACGACCCATTACTTCCACCACAAAAGTACGGTTATGAGAAGATGCTGTATCAGATATTTTATCAATTTCATCTAAGGCGTTATTAACGGCAGAATCAAATCCAATCGTGTATTCCGTTCCAGGAATATCATTGTCAATCGTTCCAGGAATACCAATAATTGGATAACCATGTTTTTGTAATTGTAACGCTCCGGTAAAAGTACCATCGCCTCCGATTGCTACTAGAGCTTCGATACCGTTAGCTTTCATTTGTTCGATAGCTTTAAGCTGGTTTTCTTTTTCTCTGAACTCTGGGAAACGTGCAGAATATAAGAAAGTCCCACCTCGACGAATCTTATCTTGACAGTATGCAACAGTCAATTCTCTAAAGTTTCCTTCAACCAAACCTTTAAAGCCATAGTTTACTCCTACCACTTCAATGCCATGGTGAGCACCTTGTTCAACAACAGCACGAATCGCTGCGTTCATTCCTGGAGCATCGCCACCACTGGTTAAAACGGCAATACGTTTCATATAAAACTTCACCTCAATTTTTTTGTCAAGAATCACAACTCGACTCTTCATGGGTATTGTATCATTTTTTTTAATATAAGTCATGTATTTGTCAAGAAATTAAGATTTATTTTACAATTATTTTTATGGAAACATTTACAAAATCAACCTTTTCGTGAAAATGAGTTAATTTTCATAAATACTTCATAAAATCAATCAAATCGTCTTAACGAAAAGCTATATTTTGCTTGCCTAGACGGTTTTCTAATTCCTTTTGAACGCTTTGTCCAAACCCGATTTGATAGGTGTCATCTAATTGCCAAGTCCGTTTATCTTCCGTCACAAAAATAATATTACATGGACCAGGATTTTCTGTCGCTAGTTTTTTGACAAATTCAACTACTTCTTTTAGGTCAATATTAGCTGTCAGACGAATAAAACATTTGCTCATCGATTTTGGCTTTTCATCTACAGCGACATACTCGTCTACTGGTGCCAAATGATTCACAATGACTTGCATTTCGCCTCGACGGCTACGATCAACTGTCCCTTCCATATATAAGATGGCATGCGGTTGTATCAAGCGACTTCTACGTATATAAACATTAGGGAATACGACTAGCGATACTTCATTTTTTCCAGTATCCGCTGTGACGAAGGCCATTTCATCCCCTTTTTTAGTTTCAATTACTCGTAAATCTTGTACAAAAATAATTGTCTTTATTTTACGTTTAATTTTCATTTGATAAAGGTTATTTAAATCGTCTAATGCCTCTAACTGTGCTTGATACTGTTCTAATGGATGTGGTGCCAGTGTAAAGCCTAAAGCGTCTTTTTCTTCTTTAGCTATTTTTGCCTGCGTCCATTCTTCTTGTATGTCCACTTTTGGTTCAATCGCTTCAAATAAGTTAAGGTTTAAGCCACTATATTCGATACTTTGTAGGAAACTTGGTAAATTATAAAAAATAGTCGCACGATTATAACCAAAGCTATCAAAGGCACCCGCTCGAACTAGATTTTCAATCAATTCTTGTTTTTGCCATTTCTTCGGTAAGCGTCCTAAAAACGAAAATAAATCTTGATAATTACCCTCCAATTTACGCTCATCTAAAATATGAGTAATCATTTCACGTCGAAGGCCTTTAATACTTTCAAATCCGATTCTTAATGCATCCTCTTCAATCGTCACTCCACGAAAGCTGCGATTAATATCAACCGGTAAAATTTTACCTAAACGCCTTTTTGCTTCTTCGATATAATCCACAAAACTATTTAAATTGGAACGTCCTTGATTCAAGATTGCTTGGTAAAACTCTAAGGGATAATGTGCTTTTAAGTAAGCCAACTGATAGGCCAATGTAGAATAAACAACCGCATGGGAACGGTTGAACCCGTAACTGGCAAAGGCTTCAATATAATGATAAATCTTTTGCGCTAAATCAGCTTCAATGCCACGTTCTTGGGCCCCTTTAATAAAGTGTGCCTGTTCTCTTTGCATGATATTCGCTTGTTTTTTACCCATTGCTCGACGTAAAATATCGGCTTGTCCTAAGGTAAAACCAGCTAACTGTTGACAAATCTGCATGACTTGTTCTTGATAAATGATAATGCCATAGGTTGATTTTAATATTGGTTCCAACAAAGGGTGTAAATACTCAACGGGTACTTGTTGTTTTTTACGTTTGATATATTCATCAATTTGTTGCATCGGACCCGGTCTAAATAAGGCATTGACGGCGACTATATCTTCAAATTCACTTGGTTGTAAATTACGTAAGACATTTTTAATCCCTTCCGACTCAAATTGAAAAACGCCATTAGTATCGGCCGTTTTGAATAAAGCCAATGTTGCTTCGTCATTCATCGGAAATTGATAAACATCTAATGTTTGACCATGTGTTCGCTTAATATTTAATAAAATATCGTCAAGCAGCGATAAATTTCTTAATCCCAGGATGTCCATTTTTAAGAGACCAACTTTTTCAACATGATGCATCGTTAATTGCGATAACATCATTTGGTTAGATCGTTCCATAACTGGTATGATTTGTTCAAGTGGTTCATCGTGAATAATAACTCCCGCTGCGTGGGTTGACATATGACGTGGTAATCCTTCTAAGGTTAAAGCTACTTGAAAAATGGCACGATTTTGATCATTCATTTGTACAATTTCTCGTAATTTAGCGGAAATGGTATAAGCGCGTTCTAACGTTATATTTACTTCCGTCGGTATTGAACGAGACCATTGACTCATCTCCTGAGTTGACGCACCTAATACTCTTAAAGTATCCCGTACCGCTTGTTTGGCACCAAATGTTCCCAGTGTCCCAATTTGAGCCACTTGAGAATGACCATAATGTTCTTCAATGTGTTTTAATACTAAATCACGTTTGTTATCAGGAATATCCAGATCGATATCCGGCATATTATAGCGTTCAGGATTAAGGAAACGTTCAAATAGTAAATCGTACTGCAAAGGATCAACAAAGGTAATGCCTAATAAATAACTGACCAATGCGCCTGCTGCGGAACCTCGCCCAGGACCTACCCGTATATTATTTTTCTGGCAAAAATCCATAATTTCCCATACGATTAAAAAATAATCACTAAATCCCATCTGCGATATAATGGATAATTCATAATGAGCACGATCGACATAAGCCTGGTTTTCAAAGAGACCTTTTTCCTTCATCGAATCTTCTACTAAAATTTTTAAATAAGCATCGGCATCATAACCATCTGGTACTTTAAATTTCGGTAAGAAGGCCTGTTCAAGGGGAATATCAAATTGAAGTTGATTGATTAATTGCTGAGTACTTTCCATGACATCCGGTATTTTCGCTAATTGATACATGGTTCTTAATTCGTCTAACGGATATAGAAAATGATGTCCTTTCATCTCTCTTAATGACAATTCTATCGTTTCGGCTTGATCGATGGCTTCCAATACTTTCAAACTAAATAAATCTTTGGCTTCTAATGTATTTACTTTTTGGTTAGCTACCATTGTCAAATGATGTGACTGAGCAAATTTAGTATATAATGCCACATCTTTTGGGTTATAAGGATAGGCAGCAATGCCAAAATAAACATTCTCATATCCGATTATTTCACGCCACAAACGGACTACTTTTTCAGCGGAGACATAATCGCCCGCCAATAATAGCTCTTCTAATTCTGATTCACTACCAGTCGAAATTAGCACTAAATTTTCGGTATGCTCTTTTAAAAAACTCCATGGTTCATGGAACCCTAAATTTTCTTGTGACAATTTTTTTGATAAGGCAATCAGTTCTTGATAACCCTGGTAATTTTTAGCATATAAAAGCACTTTGTATTCTCGATCTTGTCGTATTAATCCATGAGTTTTCATGGTCATACCAATCATAGGAGTTAAATCCTGCGCTTTTGCTGCTTGATAAAATTCAACAACGCCAATTAAACTATTAATATCGGCAATACCGATTTGTTGATAACCATATTGTTTGGCTTGTTGAACATACTGGTCAAGACGTAAAGTACTTTGTAATAATGAATAAGCTGTTTGTACATTTAATAACATTGCCCTCCTCCTTTCTTTTAACAATTTAATTCTATTATACTATACTTTGATAGGGAGCAAAACTGAATTATTTTTTACGAATCGACAAATTATTATAGAAAGACTACCCGTTTTTCATTAATTATGTTACACTAAATCTGAAAGAAGGTTGTTATATTATGAAATATATCGTCACGCTAGTTTGGGCCTTTATTCTAGGTCAAGTTGCTTATTATTTAGGAAGCCAATTAACAACTGCCGCCTACGACTTTAAAAGTGCTTCAATATTAGGTATTGTTATTGCGTTTACTGTTTTCGTTATTGCTCCGATTTTAAAACAAGAACCCCAACATGATCATTAATCAAAATAAACTAATGAACAGAGTGTCGTCAGTAAATGGCTTGACCCTTAGTTTTTCATTAGTTTTTTTATCTTTCAAAATGGATGAAACGAAAAATCCGTGAAATTAATTTGGCGCCTTTTGATGGGCTAGGCTATTAGTCTGTTTGATGAGATATACGACATTTAATATTAAATGAATGGCATAAACAGCATACAGCGAAACCTTTAGTCAGATTGATGCCTTTTGCGATAACATGAGTGCGTTTAAAAAGCGTTACTACGGAACCTTTAGTTAGATTAGCGCCTTTTGAGATAACATGAGTCTGTCTGAAGTTCAATACTGCGAACCCATTAACCTTTAGATACCCATTATTCAAAGAATAATCAAAAATGTAAATCAGGTAATCAGCCTATCGTCTCTTAATACTATCTTAACTTATTTTAATATCCAACAGTAGTATAAATGAACTAGTGATGTCTTCTCTTTTTAATCTATTTAGCCTTTCAGATAAACAAAAACCTTATAGTCTAGCGACTCCAATAGGAATCATTGCTTGACTATAAGGTTATTTTTATTTATTAAGCATTAAAATCAACACGTTTACTAATCGCATACATCACAGGGATTCCTAATAACATGACGACTAATTCACTGACAAATAACGAACCGTAAACTGACCAAAATGCAGCTTCAGCGCCCACCATTACTAACATAATCGCAATGGTAATACATCCTGCGGCAAAGACTACAGCCATCGCTAAATATCTTAAAAACATCGGATCATATTTAAAGAATTGGTGTTTTTCATTTAATGATACTAACCAATTTCCTACCCAACGACCAATAAACATCGAAGCTAATGTTGTTAAACTTCCGATTACCATATCAACTGGGCCATATTGATAAAAGTTTGCTAAAAAGACGCCCAACGTTACAGCATAAATATAACGACGATTATAAAGTCCTAAGAAATTTAACATTTCTGAAATTCTAAATTGAACTGGACCATAAGCGACTGGTGCAACTAATAAGGTTAAGACCATATAGAGAGACACGACTATAGCGGATTTTACCAAATCCATGGTGCGACTTTGCGCAGTATAACTTTGATGATTCATTTTTGATTCTCCTTTGTAGGCTGTCATCCTAGCCTAGTAATAACGATGACCAAAGGATGCAGAAGATATTCCTTCCGTCGAAGTGTCATCGTGTTGTTTATTAACAACTCTGTTATTTTATCGTATTAACCAACCACCGTCAAGTGGAAGAACAACGCCTTGCATATAATCAGCTGCATCGCTCGCTAAAAACAATGTTAATTCGGCTACTTCTTCCGGTTGAGCCCAACGTTTAACTGGTGTTTGATCCGCAACCCAATTTGCCATTAGCTCTTCACCGATAAAATCATTCGCATTCATAGGTGTTTGAATAGCGCCAGGTGCGATCGCATTGACTCTTAGACCACGTTCAGCATAATCATAGGCTAACTGTTTCGTGAGTCCTGCAATCGCATGTTTAGCGGCTGTATAAGCAACTCCACCACCACCAGCAGTTAAGCTCGCTATAGAAGCCATATTGATAATACGCGAGGTCGGATTTTTTAATAAATATGGTAAAGAATACTTCGCCATTAAAAATTGAGAAGTCAGATTATTCGCAAGTATCTGTTGCCACTGACTGAAGCTCGTTTGTTCAATTGTTTGATAATTATCTAGCATTCCTGCCGTATTACAAAGTACTTGTAATTGCCCATATTTTTGATTTAAAACCTCAAAAACTTCCTTAACGTGTGCTTCGTCGGTTAAATCTTTTTTGATAAAAATTAAACGGTCTGTTTCTGATAGATTATCTGGATAGGATACTTTGTCGACCGCTAAAACTTGGTGCCCCGCTTTTAAAAAAGCTTGGACTTGTGCATAACCAATGCCAGAACTAGCACCTGTCACGATAACCGTCATTTGCTGTGGCAAAAAGTGTTCTCGCTTAACTTTAGGACTAGTCATTGACAATCATCCAATCCTCTGCCAAAATGTCGCAGACTGTTGGTTGAAACATGCTATATCCTTCACCTTTTACCATAATGACAAAATAAGGGGTCATGGTAACACCTTCAATGGTAGTTTCTGGAATATATTTTACATATTCTTCATAACCGCCCCAACCTTTACGAATAATTTTAGCTCCTTTTTTTAATTCTGGTAAGATTGCTTCAAATGTCATGATTAATAACTCCTTTTTGATAATTTATTTTATTGATTAATAATAGACATCGTACTCATGAATCGTTTATTGTTAGTCATGCTGTGTAATATTACTTAGATTAGCCTAATTTTTTGATAGAATCTGTATTTTAAATCTACAGGCTCAACCCTTATAAAAGAGCATCGTACTCTTGGCCAATCATTTTTTAACCCATTGAATGGGATGCTTATCCAATATTTGATTAATTTTGCTAAAGGGTTTTGAACCAAAAAATCCGCGATAAGCTGATAAAGGACTTGGATGAGGTGCCTCTAAAATATAATGTTGTGGATTCGTAATCAACGCCCGTTTCTTTTGAGCTGGTTTACCCCACAATACAAAAATGATAGGCTGTGATTGTTGATTTAATCGTTGAATCACGAGATCCGTTAAGGATTGCCAACCAATATTTTTATGGGAATTAGCTTGATGTGCTCTTACAGTCAATGAGGTGTTAAGCAATAAAACGCCTTGTGTAGCCCAATGGCTTAAATCACCCGACAATGGAGGCTCAACGCCTAAATCATCGGCTAGCTCTTGAAAAATATTTCTCAATGAAGGTGGTAACTTCATACCATCAGGGACTGAAAAAGCTAATCCTTGCGCTTGACCATCATCATGATAAGGGTCTTGTCCAAGAATCACTACTCTTACTTGATTTAATGGTGTCAACTTAAACGCATGAAAGATTTGCTCATATTGAGGAAATACTTGATTCGTTTGATACTCCAAATCAACCTCTTTTTTTAATTGGATGCCGGCTGGTGTATTAAAATAACCGGCAAAAAAATCATTCCAGTTACTAGCATCATTACAATTATTCATTAAAAACTCCATCTATAAAATATTTAGGTTGTTAAAGGTAACCTATCATCCTTTTCAAAACACTCTTGAAAATGTAATCAGCATTAAAATCTTATGATGTTCACTGCGACATTTAGTTTACCAAACTAAGTGAAGATTGTAAAAGCATCTCAATTAAATTTAATCATTTGATTAATTAAATGCCTCATCAAAGGTTTGTGTGAAAATTTTCTATGACATAACATGAGCATTGGCCTTGATATCGATTGATAAAGTAAAAATCACTATTGACATTTCAGCTAATTAAAATCTGTCTTGTTAGCTTACTACAGTATGTTACGATAATCCTCATTCGAGTAGGCTATGTTTAATATTTAATAAACCCGTATTGGTTATTATCAAGAGTAAAAATTTTAACGAAACAAAAAAGAACTTTCCCCTGTTAAATAGACTTAAATTATAAAGTCTTACTTTAACAGGAGCAGTTCAATTTAGAAAACTACCTAATACTTTATTCGTATTTCATAACCGATATCGTAATTTACTGGAACTAAGCAGTTTAATTTAAAGTTTTTTGCTGGCATTTTAATCTAATAGTATTTGCACAGGCTCACTTAAAATAATATTATTATAGGCTAGTATTTGGGCTGAATAAAAGATTAAAGTTTCTCCTGACGACAAAGGTGTCGTTAAATTAATCTGAAATAGTCCCTTTTCATCAGTTTCTGTCTGTAGAAAAGTAACTTTTTCTGCTATCACTCTCTTAAACACGATTAATGTATTGGAAGCCGCTTTTCCTTTCACTTGCATACTAGCTTGTTGCACAGGTTCAATTGTTGGTATTGTAGGTCGATTTGGATTGGGGACAATCTCTTGGATAATTCCTTGTTCAGACATATTGTCAGCTTAATCCACACTAAATACCGAAATGATATCTTCCTCTTCTATTGGTGTCGATAATTCTAAATAAAAATAACCCGTCGCATCTGTAGGAATAATGACCGGTGGTTTGGTCGTTGAACGCAGTAATACTAAAGTATTGGCCTCACTATAGCCAGTGATGACCATTTGTCCCGCAACTAAATGTTGTTCTAATGTCGGGGCATTGGGAGCTTGCGTATCGGTTACACTCGTCTCCATTGTAATGGGAATCGTTTCAATGAGTACTTGATTCGCATCATAGATATTGATTTGAAATTGTTCCGCACTTGCTAATTTCCACGGTAGTTCAATATAAAAATACCCCATCTCATCAAAAGTAGCTTGATAAGCTTGACCATTAGACATTATCGCTTCAATGATATACCCTTCGCCAAATCCTGTTAAAAAAATATCGCCGACATTTGTTTTTGAAAATTCAACATTCGTTTTAGTGGTTACAATGGCTGTCAATTGAGTCGTCTGGGATGTCGGTTGTGGAGCGGATGAATATAGCGACTCTTGTATTTGCTCATTGGTTGCATTAGAAGTACTCGTGACCGTTATAGAATGTAATAACGACTCGTCAATCACAACATCGGGGCCAAATAAAATGTCTTTATTAAAATAATATTGTCCATTGTGATCAGCTACACCATCAAATGTATACAATTGTTGATCAATCGAAATATCAATTTTTAATTTTGCTAAAGGAGACGTTGTACCCGTAATAACAAATTGATTCAAATCAAAAGGCTGTACTTCTAAGAGATGGCTTGTACTAAAATCGATAGTTGTCTGTTCTGTCACAATTTCAGACGTTTCAGTCGATTCTTCTGCATTGGCAATCAATTCCATCGTATTGTTATAGCTTATTAAAAGAACACTTAATAATAAAATAAACTTCTTAATGGAAAACGTCTCCTTTCTTAAAAAAACCTTAAGTATAAATTTATTATATGACTTTTGTTATCCGTTTTCAATGGTTTTATTCGAAATATTCCTTTGTACTAACTATAATGATACGCGAATAGGTTAAATGATGAACATGTGAGATATAATTAGAACAAAGCCAAACCTTTGTCATACTTACTGTTCACGCCCTACCGATTCGTAAGTTGGTACAATATCACTATCATAGACACTTAATTTTTTGTGTCTTCTAACTACTAGAAAACCACAAAACCGGAAATAAGCAAGAGGGAGTGGACCAGAAGTAGAAAATTAAATAATTTTCACTTCGTTTGTCCACCCCCATACAATGGAGTAGGTATCAAACTACTCTTTTGACTAGCCTTTGAATTGACACAAATCGTATCTTAGCTTCATTCAGTGAAATGATTCCTGATTACAATCCCTATCCCTATCTTTAGAGTAAGTGCTTCATTGAGTAACGATGACTTCTTACATCTCGCTCACTCAATAAAAAATGTTCAACGTAGCTATTCTAATTAAGATTTCTTCATTAAAATAATATAACTTCTCATTGTTTAAGATGCGTTATTCATGGATTGCAACTGATACATTTGATAATAAGTACCTTGTAAAGCAATTAATTCATCATGGGTACCACGTTCAATAATACGGCCTTTATCTAAGACTAATATTTCATTTGCATCCTTAATGGTACTCAAACGGTGAGCAATAGCAATCGTTGTTCGTCCTTGGCGCATCTTTTGTAAACTATTTTGAATATACGTTTCCGTTTCAGTATCAATATTCGCTGTTGCCTCATCGAGTATTAAAAGTTTTGGATGACGTGCCATCGTTCTAGCAAAGGAAATTAATTGTTTTTGACCACTAGAATAACTTGCACCCCGTTCAATCACTTTCTTTTGATAGCCTTTAGGATCCGTTTCGATAAAGGTATCAGCATTAACAAATCGCGCCGCCTCTTTAATTTCTTCATCACTTATGGAGGTGTCTAATAAACGAATATTACGCGTTACATCTCCATAAAATAAAAATGAATCTTGTAATACTAATCCTACTTGCTCTCTTAATCGTTCGTAACTAAACTCCCTTAAACTATGGCCATCAATTAACACGTCACCGGCATGGTACTCATAAAATCGCATCAACACATTGATAATAGAACTTTTACCACTACCTGTATGTCCTACTAAAGCAACCGTTTCTCCAGGATTAACCGTAAAAGTAATATCCTTTAAGACATCTTGTTTGCCATCATATGAAAAAGAAACATTTTTAAATTCAACTTTTGCTTGATCAATCGTCGCTTCATCATTCACTAATTGTTCAGGTACTAGCTCTGTATGATTCATGACACGCAAAATACGTGAACTTGAAACCACTCCGTCTTGCATTTGGCTCAAGCTTTCCATCATCATGCCCATTGGTCTGAAAAAGGTCGTACTATATTGAGTAAAGGCATAAACAATCCCCACTTCAATCGCTCCATCAAAAAATTGATTTCCTAAAACATAAAAGACAATAGCTAATGATATTGATTCTAATAACGCAATAAAAGGATTAAGCATTAAGGCATGCATTGAAATCATTTTGCGACGTCCTCTATACTGTTCTTCGTTATCAATATCAAACTCATCGATCATCCGTTGTTCTTGTCTAAAATGTTGAACTACTGACATTCCCGTAATATTTTCATTCAATTTAGTATTTAATCGACTTAAATTTTCTCGTAAAGTACGATAAACGCGTGAACTATAAGATTGATAATACCAAATAACAGCTAACATTATCGGTAAGAAACCTAAGAATATTAAGGCCATCTTCGGATTTAATAAAAACATTCCTACAAAAACAGATGTAGCGGTGACAATGCCTTCAAATAATGAGAAGAAGACCACCCAAAAATCTTTTAATGTTTCGGTATCATTCGTAATTCTTGAGACAATGGAACCGGCTGGTGTTTGATCAAAATAACGCATTCCTAAGCCATTAATTTTGCGAAAGATTTTATTTCGTATCGATTCTACTGTCTTTTCAGAAGCCATACTAAATAAAAAAGAAGAATAGTAATTACTGATCGCTTGTATGACAATCAACACTAAGTAAATTAAAGCAAATAATAAAGCTGTTTGTAAGGTACCACTAGCATTTCCTAAATACTTATCGATATATGTTTGAATGACACGCGGCATTATGACGGTCACGATAGATGATACTGCACTAAAGAGCATCGCTAAGATAAATTGTCCTTTAAATTCTAGGGCGAACACCATGATACGACGAGAAACATCAATTTGTTCTTTTACGGGCATTTTTCTAGCCCAATCCGATTTATAAGTTTCTTGTGCACTCATTCTGTCACCTCTTTCGACCATTCTTGTTCTAATTGTTGACGGTCAAACATTTCTTTATACCATCCACCTAAATTAATTAATTCATCATGTGTGCCACGTTCTGTAATCGTTCCATTCTCAATGACAATAATTTCATCGGCATGCATCACACTACTAATGCGATGAGCTGAAATAATCGTCGATTTATTCTGACGGTTAGCTTTTATTGCATTTAAAATTTCTTCTTCGGTTCGAGCATCAACCGCAGATAATGAATCATCTAAAATAAGTAATTCAGGGTTCATCATCATCGCTCTGGCCATTGAAATCCGCTGTTTTTGACCACCAGACAGTGCTACTCCGCGTTCACCAACTAATGTATCATAACCATTGGTAAACCCTACGATATCATCATGAACACTGGTCAATTTGGCTGCTGCTTCAACGTCCTCTTGGGTCGCTTGCGGATCCGCAAAACGAATATTATCACGAACAGTAGTTGAGAAAAGAAAATTATCTTGAGGAACAAAACCGATGTTGGTTAATAAAGAATTTAATGAATAATCTTTAATATCATTTCCATTAAAACTAATCTGTCCATCATATTGATCATAGTCTCGCATTAACAATTTGAATATCGAAGATTTACCGGCACCAGTTTTCCCTACAATCCCTAATGTTTGTCCTTGTTTAAGGGTAAATTGGACATTCTCTAATGTCGGTTCTTGATCACCTGGATAGGTAAATTGATTAATATTAAATTCAATATCACCGGAAACAGGTGCTGTTATAGCATCTGTTGCTTCGACAATATGGGTTTTACTTTTTAATAATTTCTCAATCCGATTGTAGCTAACCGCTCCACGTTCTAATGTATTAAATAAGCGTCCAATCGCAATCATTGGCCACCCCATGCGGGTTACATAATTTAGAAAAGCCACTAATAAACCAACTGTTAATTCCCCTTTAGAAACTAAATAGCCTCCATAGAATACTGAAATAACCGATGATAAGCCCATCACTGCTTGAATACTAGGTCTAAACAAAGCATCATAACGATAGGCATTGCGGTTTTTTTCAACCACTTTTTTGGTGTGAGCTTCAAAGTCTGCAATATCTCGCTCTTCTTCACCAAAAGTCTTAATGACTTTCATGCCACTCATACTTTCTTGAACTTTATCATTCATAGATGAAAATGCTTCTTGGGCATGTCTGAAATGATAATGAACCTTTTTCCCATTAAAACGGATAATAACCGCCAATAATGGTAGTGGTAAAATAGCCGCTAAACTCAAGCGCCAATCGACTGCAAAAAACATCATGAAGATAGTCATTAAACCTTGAGATATAGAGTCAAATAAAGTCAATATCCCGCCACCGGCAACCATTCGTACCGTGGTAACATCAACCGTTGCATGGGCCATTAAATCACCGGTACGGTGTTTTTGAAAGAAAACTGAATCCATCTTAGTAAAATGAACAAATAAACGACGACGTAATTTTTTTTCTAATTTAGCACCTGTTCCAAAAATATTCATTCGCCAAAAATAGCGCATAATATACTGGGCAACGGCAATAGCTAATAGTATGGCAATCCAAATCCACAATTGATTGGCTGTTAATGTTTTGGCTGTCATCCCATCAATAATTGCTGCAATGACCATTGGCACTAGCGTCGCTAAAATACTCACTAAAAATAGGAGTGAGACACCGATAATGTATTGTTTCCTCTCTTGTTTAAAAAACCATCCTAATCTTGAAAATATCTCCAAAATATCACTCTCCTTATATCATTAATTAGTTTACCATTAAAATTTGATAAGTCAATCAGTTAACACTGTTAAATTCTATCATGAAAATTAATTTTTCTTAAGCTTTTCAGTCAATAATACTGGTCTATCCCTCAATAAAAAAAGAGTGGATAAAGCAAAAATCACTGGATTTTCACTTTTTATACCACTCTTACAAGTTTCGTTATTTAGTAGCGATCATATCGTGTTAGGCATCAAGTCAGTCAAATGTTTTTGTTTGTTAACAGTTGATTGGCCTTAAATGAGTCATTAAGATATCGTTTGAGGCGTACTCACTGCTTAGATCTGGAGCAAACACAGCCAAAATCAAATGCTCTGCTACTTCTTGCCCATTCCCGATTTTTAGGTGTTTTTAACGATTTTCAGCCATTTGAATTAATTTATTCACTTCAAAAGCCGTTAAATCGCGTGAGTCGCCAGGTTGTAAACCTTTCAAGTCTAAAAAGGCATAGCGTTCACGTTTTAACTTCATTACCGGATGTCCGACTGCTTCAAACATTCGTTTTACTTGGTGATTCCATCCTTCATGAATCGTTAATTGTATAATTGCTGTATTATTATCTTTATTAAAGTTAATTAATTCTGCTCTGGCTTTACTGGTTTTCTTACCATCAATAATGATGCCGCGTTCTAATCGTCTTAGCGCTTGAATATCCGGTATCCCATTGACTTTCGCAATATAGACTTTATCCATTTGCGAACTTGGATGCATCATTAAATTCGCAAAGTCACCATCATTCGTTAATAATAGTAAACCCGTTGTGTCATAGTCTAATCGTCCTACAGGATAAATCCGTTCCTCAATTTGGGGTAATAAATCTACTACCACTGGACGACCTTTGTCGTCACTAACCGCACTAATATAAGATTTAGGTTTATACATTAAAATATACACTGGGTGTTCACGGTAAATCGGCACGCCATCGACTTCAATTTTATCATTGGCCGATACCTTGAATCCTAATTCAGTGACAACTGTGCCATTAACCGTTACGCGTCCTTCTTGAATAATACTTTCACATTTACGGCGACTATCTACCCCTGCATGCGCCATTACTTTTTGTAGTCTTTCCATTAATCTGACTCCTCTTCGTCAAAATATTCAATTTCCCATTGTTTGGTTGAAAATAATGATTCATTAACCGGTTGACCATGCAAGGCCAGTGGTTCAATTTCCGGTAAATCTTCTAAAGTGGTTAACCCGAAATAATCCATAAAATAATCCGTCGTGCCATATAAAACTGGACGGCCTGGTGCTTCTACACGCCCCACTTCTTTAATTAAATCTCTTAACAACAATCGTTGTAACATACCACTGGATTGTACGCCGCGAATCTCGTCAATCCCCATTCGGGTAATCGGTTGACGATAGGCGATAATGGCTAAGGTCTCGATAGCTGCTCTTGATAGTTGTTGCGTTAGTGGTGACTGGGCAAATTTTTCAACATCTAATTCGAGTTCTTGCTTTGTAATTAAGCGATAGTGCTGATTAAAGTTTACCAATTCAATCGGCGACTGCGCATCATGTTGTAAGTCCAATGATAATTGTTGTAGTCCATTGGTCACATCCGTTAAAGGAACTTCCAAAGCGTTAGCAAGTTGCTCTCTCGTTACCCCTTCATTGCCAGCAACAAATAAGATGCCATGAATTCTTTTAATTAATGGTTTCAAAAAATTCCTCCTATTGTGCAACTGCCTTAATCGTAATCGGGGCGAGTGCTTCTTCTTGGTAAAAGACAATCGATTGTTTTCTCACCATTTCCAGTACGGCCATAAAAGTTGTAATAATTTCATGGCGCGAATGGGAATTTAAAAGTGATGAAAATTTAATTTTTCCCCTATGAGTTTGAATGATATTACGTATTTCAGCAATTTTCTGTTCTACCGTTAGCGGATCATGTTCAATTTGTCTTTCTTTTGGTGCTCGTGCTAATTCACGTTGTAAAGCTAATGAAAAAGCATCCGCTAATTGTGCTAAGGATATTTCATTTTCTGGTAAAGGAATTGCGCTTTGATATTTTGATAAATCTTCCGCCGGTCGCGTAAATAAATGAGAACGATTGGCTTCTTTAATTTCTAAGGCAGTGGCCACTTGCTGAAATTGTTGATACATTAAGAGTTGTTGTACTAAGATTTCCCTAGGGTCACCTTCATATTCACTATCGATGTCTTCTATCGGCTCAATCGGTAACAACATCCGCGACTTAATTTCTAATAAAGTAGCAGCCATTACTAAATATTCTCCGGCAATATCTAATTCCAATTCTTGCATACTTTTAATATAGGCAATATATTGTTCCGTAATTTCGGTCATTGGAATATCATTGATATCGACTTTTAATTCTTTAATTAAATGCAAAAGCAAATCGAAAGGACCTTGAAATGCTTCTAACTCTAGTTTCAGTATTTCTTTGGTCATCTCGATTTACTCCTCTAACTTACTATTCTTGATTTTCCTCACGATATCTAATCGACCAATTTTTAACGATTTCACTCATCAAAATCGATCCCTGAATCGATGCTTCAGGATATAAGTCTCTTAATTCGACATACATTTGATAGCCCAATCCTTCTGTTCGATAAGACGGTAATAAGGCAGCACGATGAATGGAAATTGCCATTTCAATCTCCTCAGATACGTTTTTATTAATTTCAACTACCAAAACTCCGATGTAGTTGTCTGAGTCTTCTCCTTTATATAGAAAAATCTCATAATTAGGATTTTCTTTAATCGCTTTAATGATTTCATGCTGCTCTGCCGATGTCATTGAATCATCAAATGTATATGATAATAATCCCCATACTATTTTTTCATTTTTATTTTTTGAACGTATAAGCATGTAATGCCTCTTTCCATAATTTTGAAGCACAAATGACCTTTTTAAAAGAGTCCTGTTCATTTGAACTTCGTTTTTGTTAATTTAAATTGCTATTGATTCATTGTCTGAGAATCCCTCTGGTCTTACTATGAACTCTTAATCACCGAAATATACTAACATTAAAAATCGAAAAATGCAAATCTTTCCTCATAACAATCAGCTTTGAAAGTGAAGATAAGTGTTCATTTAGACCCGACTCCTCACCCTAATCTAAGCGAGCGATGGTACGACGTAATAATTTTTTGAAATTTGGTTTCGCTTTTTGTGAATTTTCCATCACTTCTTCATGGTTTAAAGTTGCTTGCATACCAGCAGCATAATTAGTAATGCATGAAATCCCTATGACTTCCATGCCACAATGTTTTGCTACAATCACTTCCGGTACCGTTGACATCCCGACAGCATCCCCACCGATAGTACGTGCATAACGAATTTCCGCTGGTGTTTCGTAAGTTGGTCCAGTAAACCAAGTATAAACCCCTTCTTGTAAAGTAATCCCAATCTCTTGAGCCACTTCTTTTAGTAAAGCTTGACCTCTTTTACTATAAGCTTCAGACATATCGACAAAACGTGGACCATGATCCTCAATATTCGCTCCAATTAAAGGATTTTCTCCGGTGATGTTTAATTGATCTGTAATGATCATTAAGTCCCCTGGCGTAAAGTTTTCATTCACTCCACCCGCTGCATTGGTTACAATCACTGTTTTACAGCCTAATTCTTTGAAAACACGCACAGGATAAGTGACGGTCTGTAAATCATAGCCTTCGTAATAATGAAAACGTCCTTGTAAGGCAATAACTTTTTTACCTTCTAACTCACCATATACCAATTGCCCCGCATGACCCGCAACTGTTGAAACGGGAAAATTGGGAATGTCTTCGTAAGGAATGACGATTTTGTTTTCAATCTCATCCGCTAATTCACCTAGCCCAGAACCTAAAATTAACGCGATTTGTGGCTCTACGATACCTTGATTGATTAAATATTGAGTGGTTTCTTTAAACATATTATGCCTCCTAAATTAATTGAGATAAGAATGATTGGCCAAGTCCGGTTGATTCAACCTCGAAATTATCAGAAATGGTTGCTGCAATGTCTGCAAAGTGAGTCGCTTGTAATTCTTTTGGTTCCTTTAATGATGGACTATAAACTAAAATTGGCACGTACTCGCGGGTATGATCGGTACCAGTAAAGGTTGGATCATTTCCATGGTCAGCAGTAATGATTAATAAGTCGTCTTCTTGCATTTTTTCATAAATTTCAGGAAGACGTGCATCAAGTTCTTCTAAGGCTTGGGCATAACCTTCTGGGTTACGACGATGACCATAGACAGCATCAAAGTCGACTAAGTTGGTAAAACTTAAGCCAGTAAAGTCTTGATCCATGACACGTAATAAGGTGTCAACACCATCCATATTATTTTGCGTACGATTGCTTTCAGTAATTCCTTTTTCATTAAAAATATCAGCAATCTTACCAACTGAAATCACACTTTTTCCAGCGTTTTTTAAGAAATCTAAAGTCGTATCCGAAAATGGACTCAACGCGTAGTCATGACGATTTGCTGTCCGCACAAAATTACCTGGTTCTCCAACATAAGGACGTGCAATAATTCGGCCTAACATATAGGGATCTTCTAAAGTAATTTCACGAGCATACTCACAAATACGGTATAACTCTTCTAATGGTATCACTTCTTCATGAGCAGCTATTTGTAATACGGAATCAGCTGAAGTATAAACAATTAAGTCACCCGTTTCCATTTGATGCTTACCATAATCTTCTAGCACCTCTGTACCAGAGTATGGTAAGTTACAAACAATTTTACGACCAGAAAAAGCTTCAATTTTATCTAGTAATTCTTGAGGGAATCCATCGGGGAAAACACGGAAAGGCGTCTTAATATTTAATCCCATGATTTCCCAGTGACCTGTCATCGTATCTTTCCCTGCAGAAATTTCTTCTAATTTAGTCCAATATCCTTTCGTTTGTGCAACTGGGGTCATTCCTTGCATGGGCTCGATATTGACTAATCCTAATTCAGTTAAATGAGGTAGTGATAGTCCTGCAGTTTTAGCGATATTGCCTAATGTATGAGCACCCACATCACCAAAGTCTTTAGCATCTGGTGCTTCCCCGATTCCGACTGAATCCATAACAATGAGATGGATACGATTAAATTTTGTCATATAACTTCCTTCTTTCTTTAAAATGATTAATATTTACATTGTTTATCTAAATTAATAGTTATCTAATTTAATATCGATAAGATGTCTATTAAGCGTTTGACCTGTTATCAAGAACGTGGGAAAGCTTTCCGATATACTTCTTGCAGACGGGCTTTAGAAATATGGGTATATATTTGAGTGGTAGAAATATCAGAATGTCCTAATAATTCTTGTACCATCCTTAAATCGGCTCCATGTTCTAATAGATGCGTCGCAAATGAATGACGTAAAACATGTGGCGAAACGGCATCATTATCCAGTCCTATTTGCGCTACGTATTTCTTAATGTTTTTCCAAATACCTTGTCTAGTAAAAGGTTTACCGCGCTCAGTTAAAAAAACAATATCCGTTGGTTTCCCTTTACGTTGAAATGCGGGTCTAACTTCTTCAAAATAGCGTTGCATCCAATAGGTTGCTTCTTCACCTATTGGAACGATTCTTTCTTTATTCCCTTTACCAATCGTTCGGATAAAGCCTAACTCTAGATGACAATGGCGCATCGATAAATGGGTCAATTCACTCACTCTTAGGCCACTCGCGTACATCACTTCCAAAATAGCTCGATCACGAATCCCCCAAGTCGTACTTAAATCTGGAGCCTGTAATAAATCATCAATTTCATTAACCGTTAGTGCTTTAGGTAGACGTTTGGGCTTTTTTGCACTTTTAATCATGGTCATCGGCGATTGTTCAATTACCTTTTCGATTACCAAATAATTAAAAAATTGTTTTAAACTGGATAACATGCGATTGGTTGAACTCGCTGAGTAATGATTAGCTTTTAACTGTGCTAAAAAATTTTGGATTAAAGACTTATTTAATTGTGACATCGTCTCAATGTTTTGTGCTTTTACAAACTCATTAAACTTTCGCAAGTCACGGCCATAACTTTCAATGGTATTACTAGAACGCGCCTGGTCTAATAATAAGTATCGCTTAAAATCTTCGATATAGGAACTTAACATTATAATTGATAAATTCCTTCATTTTTCTCTTGTCTGATTTTTTTATTTTTTAAAAGATTACCTACGGCGCGTTTAAATTGAGCTTTACTAATCCCTAATTGTGCTTGAATGGCTTCTGGATCTGATTTATCATGCAAAGCTAAAAATCCATTTGGTGCTTTGTCTAAAATAGCTAAAATCATTTGCGCATCATCGGTGATCGCTTCATGAGCGCGCGGTCGCATAGAACCATTTAAAGAACCATCTCGTGCAACATTTACCACACGCACAGTGACTTCTTGTCCTAATCTTAATGTTTCAGTTTGTTCACTCTCATGAATGAAAACTCTAAATCCTTCTTCAGAAATGGCTAATGCCCCAGCTAATTTCACTTGATAGACTGTCACCTTTAATTCTTGATTCATTAATCGTTCAGGTGCTTTTTTAAATAATTGATTAAATTGTTCTACTTCAGCAAATTGTCCCCAAAAACGATTCTTATCATCTACAAAGAAAGTTAGATAAAGTTTATCGCCTTTCTTCGGCCATAACTGTTTATTTTCTGGTAAATAATCCAGTGACATCACAACATCTTTGTCTTCTAATCCGACATCAATAAAAACACCTAAATCCTTACGCACACTGATGACGGTTCCCCAACCATAAAATCCTGGTCGAATTAAAGGTAATTCTGTTTGCATCACTTTTTGGTTAAAGCGATTTTCATAAATCATCCCTTCAACCGCTTCTCCTAAAGTATAAGTATCCTCGGTTGTTTTTTTATTTAATTCGAAGGTAATCCCTTCATACTGTGCATAATAAGCTTGTTCATTCTCATCAGTAATTTTACCGACGACGATTTGTCCATATTTCACTAACAACACCTCACATTCATTCAATATTTTAACATAACTCAGTATAAAATGCTTACAAAAACATTAATTTCTCTATGACTAATCTTATTCAAACCATCACTGATTTACTTTTTATCATAACCTTTATCTTGAAAAAAGCACTGCCTAAGTTCAACTCAAGCAGTACTTCATAAATTTTAGTATTATGTTATTACCTTTCATCTTATCTTATAAAGTGAAACATGGCATCATCGTTGAATGTTACCAAATAACACTCCTTGAGATTTATTCGTACCTACTCGATTATGTCAATCGGGACAGATTAATTAAACAAACTAATGTTTTTCACCTTATGTCTACTCTCAATTAACTCAACTATCCTTAAAATAAGCTTAATTGATCTTGGTCTGGTAAATGGTCTAAGACCCCATTTTCAGTAAGATATTCAATAATTGTTTTCGAAACTTTACCACGTTTTTGTAAATCTTCTTTGGAAATAAATGGAGCTTCTGATCGTGCTTTAACGATCTGTTGGGCGACACTTAGACCTAAACCAGATACCGCATTGAATGGTGGTATGAGTGTATCTCCTTCAATTTTAAAGACGTCAGCTTCTGATTTATCAATATCAATCATCGAGAATTTAAAGCCTCGCTCCAGCATTTCATTCGCTAATTCTAGGACGGTTTGTAAACTCTTCTCCTTCACTGAAGCATCAAACCCTTTAGCTTGGATTTCTCTAATACGTCGCTTGACCATCTCTTTTCCTTGATGCATGGCTACTAAATCGAAATCTTCAGCTCGAATTGAGAAATAAGCAGCATAATAATACATCGGATAGTGCACTTTAAAGTATGCCACCCGTAATGCCATCATAATATAGGCTGCCGCATGGGCTTTCGGGAACATATACTTAATCTTTAAGCAAGAGTCAATGTACCACTCAGGTACTTTATTTTCACGCATAGTTTCTTGCCAATCATCTGGGATTCCTTTCCCTTTACGAACACTTTCCATAATCTTGAAGGCTAAGCCATCTTCAATTCCATATTGCATTAAGGTCACCATAATATCATCACGACATCCAATTACTTTGGCTAGCGTCGTCGTTTTATTTTTAATTAGCTCTTGCGCGTTTCCTAACCAAACGTCAGTACCATGTGACAGACCTGAAATTTGCAGTAATTCCGCAAAAGTCTTAGGTTTGGTTTCCGTTAACATCCCTCTAACGAAGAATGTTCCGAATTCTGGTACGCCCAAAGTTCCTGTTTCCGAAAAGATTTGCTCACTCGTCACCCCTAATGCTTCCGGCCCACTAAATAAAGACATCACGTCTGGGTCATTCATCGGAATGGTTTGGGGATCAATGCCACTTAAATCTTGTAATTTCCGGATCATTGTCGGATCATCGTGTCCTAATATATCAAGTTTTAGGACATTGTCATGAATTGAGTGGAAATCAAAATGGGTAGTTCGCCATTCGGCTGACAAATCATCGGCTGGATACTGCACGGGTGTAAAATCAAAAACATCCATATAATCTGGAATAACAATAATCCCTCCCGGATGTTGACCAGTAGTTCTTTTTACACCTTCAATTCCTTTGGCTAAGCGTTCTTTTTCTGCTTGTGGCATATGCTCTCCGGTAGTTTCGAGATAACCTCTCACATAGCCAAATGCGGTCTTTTCTGCAACAGTCGAAATGGTTCCGGCACGATAAACATAATCTTCCCCGAATAATACTTTGGTATAGGCATGGGCACGTGGTTGATATTCACCAGAGAAGTTTAAATCGATATCGGGTACTTTGTCACCATAGAATCCCAAGAAAGTCTCAAATGGAATATCATGGCCATCTCGGTGTAAAGGTTTGCCACAATGCGGACAATCCTTCACTGGTAAGTCAAAACCTGACCCAACTTCCCCTTTAGTGAAAAATTCACTAAATTTGCACTCTTTACAATAATAATGGGGTGCTAAAGGATTGACTTCGGTAATCCCAGTCATGGTTGCGACTAACGAAGAACCTACCGAACCCCGTGAACCAACTAAATAACCATCTTCATTACTTTTATGAACCAGTTTTTGGGAAATTAAATAAATAACCGCAAAACCATTTGAAATTATCGAATTCAATTCTTTTTCAATACGTGCTTCAACAATTTCAGGCAATGGATCGCCATATAATTCATGCGCTTTATCATAACTTAAGCGACGGATTTCTTCATTACTACCTGGAATATTAGGCGTAAATAGTTTATCCTTTATTACTTCGATTTCATCAATTGAATCAGCAATTTTTTGGGTATTGGTTACCACTAACTCTTTAGCCTTTTCACTACCTAAAAAAGCAAATTCCATCAACATTTCATCCGTCGTTCTAAAATGAACAGGTGGTAAAAATACTTGACGATTAGCATTAATTTTCATTGACTTAATTAGAATTTCACGATATATTGAGTCTTTTTCATCTAAGTAATGAACATTACCAGTCGCAACAACCGGAATATTCTTTTCTTCACCTAAACGTACTAATTCACGCATGATGTTTTCTAAATCGGCTACTGAACCTAATTGTTCTTGGTCGATTAAAGTTTGATAAACTGATTTTGGTTGAAGTTCAATATAATCATAAAAATCTACTAACTCCGCCGTCTCATCAAACCCTTTTTGCATCATCGTAGTGAAAATTTCCCCCTCACTACAAGCCGTACCGACTAGTAAATTTTCGCGATATTTGACTAATAAGCTTCGTGGTACTCGTGGCGTTCTAAAGAAATACTTAACATTGGATTCAGAAATAATTTTGAATAAATCTTTTAATCCTTCTTGGTTTTTCGCTAAGAGCGTCGCATGAAATGGACGAGCATTTTTATAACTATCACCCTCACCTAATTGATCATTTAACTGCGAATGCAAGGTCATATTAAAATCATCTTTAGCTTGTTCTAACAATTTATACAAGATATAACCCGTTGTTTCCGAGTCAAAAACTGCCCGGTGATGTTGTTCTAAATTTATATTATAATGTTTGGCTAAAGTATTTAAACGATGCGCCCGTAAATGACTATTAACTAAACGTGACAACTCCAAAGTATCAATGACAGGTTGTGTCGTCTCTTCAAGTCCCATACGAAGATAGCCTTTATTTAGGAATCCCATATCAAAGCTCGCATTGTGAGCCACTAAAATCGTATCTTTACTAAATTCATAAAATTTTTGTAAAACTTCGGCTTCTGGTGGCGCATCTTGTAACATTGCGTCAGTAATACCAGTTAACTCTGTCGTAAAGGCAGAAAGCGGATGCCCCGGATTAATAAAGGCTTCAAACGTATCGATCACTTCGCCATTTTGCATTTTGACACCAGCTAATTCGATAATTTTATCATAAACAGCCGAAAGCCCCGTTGTTTCCACGTCAAACACTACATAGGTAGCCGAATCTAACTCGATTGGTTGTGGATAATAAGCAATCGGTTCACCATCATTGACGACATAAGCTTCAATACCATAGAGCACTTTAATGTTATTCGCTTTTCCTGCAGAATAAGCTTCTGGAAAGGCTTGGGCGGCCCCATGATCGGTAATAGCAATAGCTGGATGCCCCCATTTAGCGGCTTGTTTAATAAAATCACTAACACTATTAGTAGCATCCATTTGACTCATATTAGAATGTAAATGCAACTCAACTCGTTTTTCACCCTCTGGTGCACGATCAACCCGTTCGCTATGGGTAATATGACGAATACTACGGGGTCTAAAGTCTAATTCTGATGTAAAGTTATCCGGTACCATATCCCCTTCTAGACGTAACCAGTCGCCCTTATTGTACAAGGTAAATGATTCTTTTTTAATACCGCGTCCACTCATTAATTTTACAGTTACCGAACTCGTATAGTCCGTGACTTTTAAAATCATTAATTGATTACCTGAACGTAAATCTTTAATTTCTTTACTAAAGACATACCCTTCAATGACTTGTCTAAATTGATTATCAGGCAATTCTTTGATGGGAGTAATAATGTTGCTGGTAATGTCTTTACCGATTGGTTTAATATCACTATTATTAACTGGTGCTTCAATACGCGTTTGTTGTTGACGCTTTTCAGCCATTTCCATCGCTTCTTTAAGATTTTTTTCATCTTCCAACATCTTACGTTCCATTACACTTAAACGTTCTGCTTCATGCAATTTTTCATCAAAATAATATTCAATTTGAATATTGTTAATTCCAACTCTTGCTAAATGTTCCATTAATAAAGAATGATATTGGTTTTGGATAACATCAATTTGTTGTTCCATTGCTAAAGCAACTTTAATTGTTCGACCATCCAATTGATGCTTAGCTGAACCTAAAAGTGTTTTAACGAATGGTTTTTCCATTGAAACGACACTTAAAACGGCCGTCCAATAATCTAAAATAATTTCATCAGTCAATTGATCATGATCAAACTGCCACCAAACCTCCACTTTAGCAATAGCTGAAAAAGCCATGCGCAAATGGTGTATAAAAACATTATAAACATGTGGATGGAATCGTTCGGCACTCTTCAAATGAAAATACCATTGATTAGATTGTGCTAAAATATCGACATGGTCAATAGCTGTTTGCGATAAAGCGTCTAATATATCTTCATCTTGCAATTGAATTTGATTTAACAAATGTTGAAATAATTCTGTCTTGTCCATCATTATCCTCCATTTCCACTAACATAAAGAAAAGGAGGCGGATAAAGTCACCTGCGTCACTTTATTGCCACCTCATCTTTTCTTGGCTTTTATATTTTATCAAACTATACGATTAAAAGAAAGCTCTCATAATATCATTCCATGTCACTAAGATCATCAAAATAAATAAGATTGCTACTCCAATTAAAGTAATAATGCCCTCTTTTTCTTGTGCTAGTGGTTTTCCTCTAATAGCTTCATAAATATTTAAGATAATTTTTCCGCCATCAAGTGCTGGTATAGGTAATAAATTCATAATACCTAAGTTTGCACTTAACATAGACATAAAGCTGATGACCGTTAAGGCACCATGTTGGACAACTGTATTCGTCATTTGTGCCATGGCTACCGGTCCCCCAAATTGATTCACGTCAAAACCACGCTTAAACATTCCTAAAATAGTAGAAATAACCATCGTGATTACAGCCCATGTTTGACTAAAGCCAAATAATAAACGACTCTTGATGCTTGTATCATAAGAACGGATAATCCCAATCTGTCCGTATGTTTGCCCAGATTCCTCATCCTTAACTTCGTTAACGGTAATTTGACTGGTGTGGGGCTGATTATCACGTTGATATTCAATAGGAATTGTTTTTCCAGGATTAGCTTGAATGGCCATCGCTAATTCGTTCCAATTATTAATCGTTTGATTCCCAAATTTCGTTATCCGGTCTCCTGCTATTAAACCGGCTGTGGCTGCTGGAGAATCAGTACTTACCTCACCTATGATGGAAGTATCTGACACAACCCCTCCTGAAATTAAGGCAACAATCATAAATCCAACGATAGCTAAAATAAAGTTGTTCACTGGTCCGGCAATATTGGTCTTAATTTTATTCCAAGGGGTGGCACTTTCATAACGTGTCGCTCTTGGTGAAACCAAAACTTTAGTACCATCGGCCTCGGTAATAAAAGCATTTGGATCTACTTGATAAGTCACCATCGTTTCTTGTCCAATGGGAAGCGCTCGTATCATCATCTTATCAATTAATTCTGTTTCATCTACTTGTACCGGTAATTCCTCAGGGTCATTTTTATCGGAAAGATTAATACCAGTGACAATGTTTTGTTGATTGAGGATTAATCCTACTTGCATCCCCGGTTCGATCCCATCTTCTTCATTTAAACCTGCTAAGCGCACGTAACCTCCTAATGGCAACATTCGCACAGTATAAGTGGTACCCGATTTATCTTGTTTGGCAAATAATTTAGGACCCATACCTAAAGCAAATTCCCGTACCCGAATCCCGGCTTTTTTGGCAAAATAATAATGCCCAAATTCATGATAGACAACGATAATTGAAAATATCAGTAAAAATATGACAATTGTTTTTAACATTTAAAACACCTTTTCTTAATGAGTATGCTTCATATTATAGCATAACACCAATAATTTATTGAATTGAATGGACCAACGTTTAACAAATCCTTTTGGTACCATCTATTAACTTCATAGCGCAGTGGTTGTGCGATCTCAAACTGCGTCTTAAAAAGACTAAGAATAAGCTTAATAAATTCAATCAAGCTATTACTCGATAATTCAAAGCGCAGTGGTTGACTGGGGGGCCGACGAAGCGAAAATCATTTAATTTTCTACTTCTGGCCCGCTCCCAATTTTGCGAGGATGAACAAACAAAGCGAAAATTATTCGATTTTCTACTCCACGCCCACTCCCTAAAACCTCACTCATCCAAATTATAATAGTGAATGTAATCCGTCTACTTACAAACAGGATTCTCTTCATTATCAATCCTCATAATGGGTTTAGCTAAAATATTTAACACGTTTTCAGAATTATTTAACTTAACGTCCCTGATTCCGTCTCATTGAACGTGCTTGCTTTTTAGCTGTTTGACGTCTTTGTTCTTTAATTTGAATATCTAGCTTTTTCTTATAGCCAGGTTTAACTTTACGTTTTTTATTTTTAGCAATCATGCCTTTAATTACAGCATCGTCCGTATCTTTCTTAGTATCTTGACGCTTTTGACGACGATTACGTATTTTAGCTGATCGAATCTCACCTTTTACTAGCTCAACTTCAGTAAATTCAATACCTTTTTTCTCCAACTGGACAATCGCTTGGTCATCATCGGGGGTCACAAAGGTATAAGCAGTCCCCGCAATATTATTACGTCCTGTTCGTCCTACACGATGAACAAAGAACTCTAATTCTTTAGGTACTTCAGTATTAATCACCATTGAAACTCCAGGTATATCAATCCCTCTAGCAGCTAGGTCGCTTGCTACAACAAATTGATAGTCCAAATCTCGAACTTGCTTCATTAGGCGTTTACGCTCACGCGGTGGGATTCCACCATGAATCAAGGCTACTTTTAAGCCCTGTTCTTTTAAATAATCAGCCACTTCATCAGCATATTGTCTGGTATTACAAAAGACTAACGCTAAGTAAGGATGACCCATCGTTAATAATTGATAAACTAATTCACGGCGATCTTGCCCTTTTGTATTAATTAAATAATTTTGAATTTCTTCAGCTAATACTTGTTTTGGCTCAATTTTAATCTGTTTAGGACTAATCACATATTTATTTAAAAAGACCGATAATTGCTGAGGAATGGTCGCTGAAAAGACCATTAACTGTAACTCTTGAGGCATTCTCGAAGCAATTTCATCGATAATAGATAAAAAGCCTAGATCCATCGTCATATCGGCTTCATCCACAACCATTATCTTAGTTGTTTGGACCCATAAGGCATTGGCTGACATGAGGTCAAAAATACGACCAGGGGTTCCGATAACAATATGAGGTTGACGATTATTAAGCTTTTCAATTTGACGATCCTTATCAGTCCCACCGACATAATTATTTACAACAATTTCTTCTGGTGCATCTTTGACCAATTGTCGCGTCACATCATATAATTGATTCGCTAACTCACGACTGGGAGCGGTAATAACGACTTGCACACTTGTCTCTTGAGGATCGATTTGTTTGACAATCGGTACTAAAAAACTATGTGTTTTACCTGAACCAGTCTGAGATTGAACAATTAAGTTTTCACCTGCTAAAGCCGGTTTTAAAACTTCTTCTTGAACAGCCGTTAAATTTTCAAATTGTAATTCTGCTAATGCTTTTTGGATAAAAGGCTGTAAATTTAATTCTTTAAATGTTGTCATTGTTTTCTCCTTCTTGTTAGAACATACAAATAAATTGTATCATATTAGGAGCTGTATCTCACTACTAAAATAATAAAAAGTCAGGCTTGAGTCTTTTAAAAAGTTAATCCTTTTAATGCCTCAAAACCTAACTTAGTCATTTGTATTATCTATTTAATTACTCAGCAACTGTTGTCTCTTCAGCGGCTTCGTCTTCAGCAGCAGTTTCTTCTGCTTCTGTTTCTTCTGATTCGCCTTCAGCTGTTGTTTCTTCCGCTTCTGATTCACCTTCAGCCGTCGTTTCTTCAGCGGCTTCTTCAGCGGCTTTAGCACTTTCTTCAGCTGCTTCAATTGCAGCCATTAATTCATCTAAAGCTGGTTTTAAATCTTCATCTTTAATTTCTACGCCTTTTTCTTTAATGAATTTACCAACAATGCTATAAGCTAAATTAGAATCGTTGTATTTACTATCTAAATACTGTTGTTTCACTTCATCTTTTACTTCATCATAAGGTTTCTTCTCACCATTATTGATAACATTGATAACATGGTATCCATATTGTGATTTAACAGGTTCTGGCACTAACTCTCCGCTAGCAACAGATTTAACAGCTTCTTCAAATTCAGGAACCATTTGTCCAGCTGAGAATTCACCTAAATTACCACCATCCGCTGATGAGCTATCAGTTGATAATTCTTTTGCTAAATCTTCAAATTTTTCACCGTTATTTAAACGTTCAATAACTGAGTTAGCTTCTTCTTCTGTTTCTACTAAAATATGTTGTGCTTCCATTTTTGGAGCATAATCATTTTCGTAGTATGCTTTAATCGCTTCTTCTGAAGTATCTACATTTTTGCTAATAACTTCTTGGAATAAGTTACGAATATAAACAGACTCTCTAAAATCATCAATTGATCCTAAGTTTTGGTAAGCTAATAATTGTTGGAAAACTTGCTCGCCACCAGCACTTTCAATTTGTGCGTTTACTTCTTCGTCAGCAGATTTCTTCAATGCCTCAGCGTCATCTACATTTTGAGTTAACACTTTTTGAATAATCATACTACGTAAAGTAGCTGTACCAGCTTTCGCTTTTAATTCAGCATAGAAATCATCTAACGAAATGGTCTCGTCTCCAATAGTTGCGATTACTTCTGATTTATTATCAGTAGCTGATTCTGCATTTTCATTCGCTTTTGTAGGAGTGCATCCTGCTAATAAGAACATTACTGCCGATCCAGTCATTACTTTTACTAAACTTTTTTTCATTATAAATAAAACTCCTTCATTGACTTAAAGTGTATAACAAGATAACTATAACATATTTTGTGGTCGTATGGTACATTTTCAAGAAAAATACTAATTTTCAGATACATTTGATAGATTGTTCATATTTTCTTCTAAATTATCTTTCAATGTCTCGATTCTTCTTTGAATGCGATTAATACGCGGTTGATTATTTTCCATAAAATGTTTAATATCACCTTGTAATTCTTCAACCAATGCCTGAGTAGTTTGGACACCATCATTTTTCACTTGATCGACAACAGTATTCAAATGATCTACTTTAAATTTTAAGTCAGTCACATCGCTTTGCGTTTGCTCTTTAAATTCTTTCAATTGCGTCCGTGTTTCTGATCCTTTTCGGGGGGCATTGAGTAGACCAATGGCTCCTCCAATAACAGCACCCCAAAATAAGCCAGACCTAAAAGTTTGTTTCATTATTCAGTCACCTCACTAATCCCTTGAGTAATTTGCTCAGCTAAAGAAGTTAACTGTTCTTTGGATACATCATCCATATGATTAGTAAATGTTAAACTAAAGCCATCTTTTTCACCATAACGTGGAATGAGATGCCAATGTGAATGAAAAACTGATTGATAAGCTGCCTCGCGATTGTTATTTAAAATATTTAAACCTAACATATCGGGAAATGCATTATCTAATCCTTTTGCAATTTTCGGTAAACGTGCCAACACATCCCCCGCTAATATTGGTGAATAATCAAAAATATCTTGCACATGTTCTTTCGGGACTAATAATGTATGACCAGGAGTTGTTTGAGAAATATCTAAAAAGGCATACACTAAATCATCTTCATAAACCTTTGCAGAAGGTATTTCTCCATTTATTACTTTACAAAAAATACAATCAGTCATTTATAAAACCTCCATTCTAATTGAAATAAGTATAACAAATTTAAAATAGTGAAGCAAAAAATTGATAATATACCAACACTACTAAACAGATACCTGCCAGATAAACAATCGTAAAATAAGGTTTACGAATTTTATGGCGAAAAAGAAACATTCCCACTAATCCTCCAAGTCCACCACCAAAAAATCCCATGGCTAATAAGGTCTGCTCCGAAATCCTTTGCGCGTTTTTAATAGCCATCCATTTATCCCAAAGCATCGCGAACACTAAACTGACATTTAGGATGATTAAATATAAAAAGAAAAATTTTTGAGCATTTAAATGGGTCATAAAGTACTCGAACAAATTATTTGTTAATAAAATGATGTTTTCCAATAGATTTCCTCTCTTTAATAAAAATATTACTCTATTATGCCATAATCTTGTTAATCTTAAAAGTCCCTATGGACAATCACTATCATTCATTATAACAATTCATTTGCAACAAATTTTCTCTAAATAAGCCATTATAAGAGATACTTTTTAACTGCTGCTTAATATTTTTTGATGTGATTAAACTGAGTAATGTTGCTCACCCATACTATTTGACCAAGATTTATAACAATAAAAAAACTCGACTTTTAGTCTAATAACTAATTAATCGAGTAAATCTAAATTATATTGATTTATACCGCTAATTTCTCTAAGCGATCAGGTCTAAAGCCGAAAAATGGTTCTTCGCCTTCAATTTCTACTACTGGTAACGATTGGAAGCCCATTTCTTTAATTTTATTTAATGCTTCTTCGTTTTCATAAACATCAATCATTGTATATTCTACAGAATTATCTTCTAAGAATTTTTTGGTAAAATTACATTGCATGCAATTTGGTTTTGAATAAACAGTTACAGTTTTCATAATCCACTCTCTTTCCGTCGATTTGATTATCGACTAATTGTCAATGACTATATACTACCTTATCTTCACTGCTATTGCAACTATATATTGTGTTTAATTTTTCCTTGAACACTAAATATAGTGTTTTTTGTAAAATTTGGGTGCTTATCAAAATTAATAATACTAAATTTCATACATTTAAAATTATCCGAAACCGATTATAACAGGCTTAAAATTTAAACTAAATACAATTCGAATAATTCTATTTTGTAAGATGTTAACTTGTCTTAACTAAGTTATTTATTGATTAAAAATAGGGAGTGGACCAGACTTAGAAAATCGAATAGTTTTCGCTTCGTCTGTTCACCCCCACTTAACTAATGCGCTATAAAATAACAAGCACTTAGTTGGCTAAATTAATCAAGTTTAAGCCAGTCTCTCAAAGATAAATTGTTAAATGATTAATTACATATCCATAATATTTTTAATCACAATAATAAACATATTTAATTAAATAAACCATTCAGGTGGAACACTATTATCAGGTATATCTTTTGTTTGATAATATTTTGCCGGTATTCCAACAGCAGTCACATTTTGAGGTACTGACTTTAACACCACAGCACCGGCACCTACTTTAGCACCTTGTCCAATAGTAATATTTCCTAAAACCGTTGCGCCTGCCCCTAAAATCACATCTGATTCAACAGTTGGATGCCGTTTGATACCTTTCTCCTTACCGGTCCCCCCTAAAGTTACACCATGAAAAATCGTTACACGATTGCCAATGATGGCTGTTTCACCTATTACGACTCCGGTACCATGGTCAATAAATAGATGATGCCCAATTTGAGCACCTGGATGAATATCGATACCCGTCTTAGTTTTGGCTCTTTCGGAGACCCAACGAGCTAAAAATAAATGCTGATGACGATATAACCAATGACTCAAGGTATGATAACGTCTCGCTTTAATGCCTGGAAATAATAGGAAAGCTTGTATCACACTATTACAAGAAGGATCTTGCTGATAAGCCCACTTGGCTTCTTCCCACCAAAACTTTAATACTTTAAGCATTAAACAGTCCAGCAGATAAGTAACGCTCACCTGTATCTGGTAAAACTGTTACCACTGTTTTTCCATATCCTAATTCTTTTGCTAATTCAGTGGCTGCAAAGACATTAGCACCTGAGGAAATTCCAACTAACAATCCTGCTGTTTTAGCTAATGATTTAGTCGTTTCAATCGCATCTTCATTAGAAACGGTAAAAATACGATCTACAACGTCCGCTCTATAATTATCAGGCACGAAATTTGCTCCAATTCCTTGAATTTTATGAGGACCCGCATTTCCTTCACTTAACATTGGTGAAGCAGTCGGTTCTACTGCCCAAACAATCGTTTCAGCATTTGCTTCTTTTAAAGTTAATCCTGTTCCTGAAACAGTTCCACCGGTCCCTACACCAGCCACAAAACCGTCTACTTTTTCTAAGTCTTTTAAAATTTCTTTACCGGTTGTTTCTCGATGTGCTTTAATATTCGCTTCATTAGTGAATTGTCCAAAAATAGGTGCCGATAATTCCTCAGCTAAAGCTTCTGCTTTGGCAGTAGCACCTTTCATTCCTTCTGAACCAGGAGTTAATACTAGCTCCGCTCCATAAGCCGCCATTAAGTTTCGACGTTCAATCGTCATAGTTTCTGGCATTACTAAAATAACTTTAATTCCTAATGCAGCCCCCATCATAGCTAAAGCGACACCTGTATTTCCACTAGTTGCCTCAATAATAGTGCCACCCGTTTTTAAGACTCCTTTATCTAATAAATCTTGTAAAATAAATTTCGCAGCACGATCTTTAATACTTGCACTTGGGTTGAAACTTTCTACTTTAACATAAATATCAGCACGATCTTGATTTGGATTAGCTAACTTTACTAAAGGTGTATTTCCTACTGTTTCGATAATGTTCTCAAATAACATATAAAATTTCCTCCTAATAGAACCCAATAATTTTTAGATATTTTTAAAAGTAATAATTGGATTTTCGATAATTCATAAGAAGTATTATGCCATATCTCTTAATGATTATAAAGTAAAATGCATGTTAGAATGAGTTGTTTTATTTGAAAAGAAAGACAAAAAAGGCGCA
>NZ_KV805662.1:0-246 GCF_001811625.1 Globicatella sp. HMSC072A10
AGCCAAAAAGCGAAGAATTATTTTTGGCTTCTCATGAGTGGCAAGGACACACCAGAACAGGGGATTATTTATCAATTTGATGAAGGCAGAGGTCGCCAAGTCATTCTTGACCTATTGGGTCCAGATTTTGAAGGCAGCCTTCATGCAGATATGTATGGTGCCTATGTCAACCTATGCAAGGAGAAAGTTAAAGTCAGTGGCTGTTGGGCGCATTTAAGGCGGAAATTCTTTGAAGCCCTGCCAGCT
>NZ_KV805663.1:0-641 GCF_001811625.1 Globicatella sp. HMSC072A10
TAAGGCGGAAATTCTTTGAAGCCCTGCCAGCTAAAGTGTCTAAGCATCAACCTGCTTATCAGGCGGTTAAATGGTGCGATTCCTTTTTCCAATTCGAACAGAATTGGAAGGAGCTGACAACTGAGGAACGCTTGACTTGGCGCCAAACTTGCCTTCAAAGACAAGTTGACGAGTTCTTTGATTGGGTCAAGACTTTGAATGCCTTACCTCAAACCAAGCTGGGAATGGCCATCTCCTATGCTCTCAAACATGAGCCTTTCTTCCGTCAATTTCTTGAAAATGGTCGACTAGAGATGAGCAATAATCGAGCGGAGAGACAAATCAAGCCACTGGTAATTGGGCGCAAGAACTGGTTGTTTAGCCAAAGCATTCAAGGAGCCCAAGCGGCCGGGGGGATCCTCAGTCTCTATGAGAGTGCGAAGCTTAATGGTATCCATCCTCCGTCTTATTTTCAATATTTACTTGAGGAGCTTCCTGAACTTCCGGTGCAAAATTTTGAAGCACTCGAGGCTTATTTGCCTTGGTCTTCGAAGGTCAAGGAAGCCTGTCAGGCCATGAAATAATTAAAAAGACTGAAACCGGCCCTTCAACACCTATTGTAGAGTGTTGAGGGGCCGGTTTCTATATACTTGGCTATTGGG
>NZ_KV805664.1:0-4831 GCF_001811625.1 Globicatella sp. HMSC072A10
ACCTTTTTTACATTATTTTTACATTTTTTACATTTTTTCCTGTAAAAAGCTATTTTTTCCATAAAAATAGCGAAACGGAGCGTTTTTTAGCTCCGTTTCTTTTTTGAGTTTTGAATATTCTCATCTCATATTGATGGAAATATTATAAGCGTTCGTTTAATTCTTTTGCTAAATCTTCGAATCCTTCTTTACCTAATAAAGCAAACATGTTTTTCTTGTATGCTTCGACACCTGGTTGATCAAATGGATTTACCCCATTTAAGTAACCTGAAATAGCTACTGCAATTTCGAAGAAGTAAATTAAGTGACCTAATGAATATTCATCCATTGCTGGAATAGTCACTAATAAGTTTGGTACTTGACCGTCTGTATGAGCTAATAATGTTCCTTGGTAAGCTTTAGTGTTAACAAAGTCAACTGTTTCTCCTTCTAGGTAACGTAAGCCATCTAAATTCTCTTCCATTTTTGGAATTTCAACATCATGACGTGGCTTTTCTACTTTGACAACTGTTTCGAAAATATTACGTTTACCTTCTTGGATAGTTTGACCAACAGAGTGTAAGTCAGTAGAGAAGTTCGCACTTGATGGATAGATACCTTTCAAGTCTTTACCTTCTGATTCACCATATAATTGTTTCCACCACTCAGAGAAGTATTGCATTCCTGGTTCATAGTTCACTAAAATTTCAATATCCTTACCTTTACGGTGTAAGATATTACGGATAGTTGCATATTGATAAGCTTCATTAGTTGTTAAATCTGGATTGCTGTATTCTTTCATTGCATCAGCAGCACCTTGCATTAATTGATCAATGTTAGCTCCAGATACGGCAATTGGTAATAATCCTACTGCTGTTAAGACAGTGAAACGGCCACCGATTCCGTCTGGAATAACAAACGATTCGTAGCCTGCAGCGTTGGCTTCATCTTTTAACGCACCACGTGCTTTATCTGTCGTTGCATAAATACGTTTGGTTGCTTCTTCAACACCGTATTTTTCGATTAATTTCTCTTTGAATACACGGAACGCGATGGCAGGTTCAGTAGTAGTACCAGATTTAGAAATAATGTTTACAGAAAAATCACGGTCACCAATAATATCTAATAAGTCATGTAAGTAAGTAGATGAAATACTATTACCAGCAAAGAAAATTTGTGGCATTCCTTTTTTACCTGCTTTTACATTATAGAAAGAATGATTTAAAAAGTCGATGGCAGCACGAGCACCTAAGTAAGATCCACCAATACCAATTACAACTAATACTTCAGAATCATTTTTAATTTTTTCAGCTGCTTCTTTAATACGTGCAAATTCTTCTTTATCATATGCTTCTGGCCAATCTACCCAATCTGTAAAGTCTGCACCAGCACCTGTTTTTTCTCTTAACATTTTATCTACTGCTGTGATTTGAGTCTGTAATTGAGCTAATTCGTTTTCTCCTACGTAATTGCTTACTTTTGAATAATCAAATTTAATATGTGCCATTATTACTATGCTCCTTTTGAATATTTTTGTTATAGCGATCTGTTTCTATATTTTCAATGCCTTCAGCAATCCATTCCGGCATCTTTTTATCTAAGGTTGCAAAACCTATCGAAGGTGTAAACCTTTTGCGTCTTTTCTTAGGTCGGGCTGGAAAAGGAGGTGTATTGACCTTAATCAACGCCCGAATTGATAAACTGATTTTTTCAGTAAATTCATCAATATCAACAACGATTACCTTTACCTTGTCCCCTACCTTAAAAAATTCATCAAAATCAGATACAAAACCATGTCGACATTCAGATATATGTATTAGTCCTTGCTCTTCTTCTGATAGACTCACAAAGACACCGTAGTTTTGAATTCCAGTGATTTCACCTTCGACAATATCACCAATTTTAAATTTTGTCACAATATCGTCTCCTTCTAAAACCACTTTTAATTATACTTCAGTTTTGTCTTTTTGCCAATGTTACTTTACAGTAATTGATTCAATAACAACTGGTTTTTGTGGCTTGTCTTGAGCGCCAGTTTCGACCGCTTCAATGGCTAAAACATTATCAAAGCCATTTTTAACATGTCCAAAGACTGTATGACGTTGGTCTAACCATGGCGTTCCACCTTCTTTAGCGTAAGCTTCAACGATTTCTTCTGGGAATCCTAAGTCTTTCATTTGAGCTAACATTTGAGTTGGAACATTACTTGCCGTTACGATGAAGAATTGACTTCCATTGGTATTAGGACCCGCATTCGCCATTGATAAAGCGCCTCTCAAATTAAATAGATCACGTGTGAATTCATCTTCAAATGACTGTCCATAAATACTTTCTCCACCCATCCCGGTACCAGTTGGGTCGCCACCTTGAATCATAAAGTCTTTAATCACTCGATGGAAAATAACGCCATCATAATAACCTTTTTTCGCTAACTCAATGAAATTTTCTACAGTTTTAGGTGCTTGTTCTTTAAATAATACCAATTCAATATCACCGTAATTTGTATGTAAAATTACATTTGATTCTAAATTCTCTACATTTAGTTGTGGGAACATCAATTGTCCGCCTCCTTAAATTTTACTTCTATTCTATCTTACCTTAATTATATTCAAGTTTCAAAATTTTTTGGTGCTATATTGAGGTTTTTTTGTTATGATATAAGAGAACAAGGAAATGGAGGAACTATCTAGGATGAACTTTCCACTTATTAGCTCGCTCTTGGCGATTATTTTTACTCAATTTATTAAATATCCCATTGCTAAATATTTTAGAAATTCAAATACCAATATTGACATCGTCACTTCCACCGGTGGTATGCCGAGTTCTCACTCTGCTGCTACTAGCTCACTCATTACAGCTTTAATCTTGCAATACGGTTTTAGCTCACCCTATGTAGCGATTGCGACCGTGTTTGGTATTATCGTAATGTTTGATTCGATGGGTGTTCGTCGTCAAAGTGGTGAACAAGGTTTAGTTTTAGATCAAATTGCCAAGCAACATTTAGAAGAAAATCCTAACTACTCGATTGGTGATTATGATTACGATAAATATAAAGCGATGGTTATCAAGAAATATTTAGGCCATAAACCAAGTGAAGTCATTGTTGGCATTATGACAGGAATTATGGTAGCATTCTTTTTAAACCGAATCTTTAGATTCGTTATCGAAATGCAATAGTATGAAAGGAACATCGACATTTGGAATTATTTGATATAACAATTATTGGTGGTGGGCCCGTCGGGTTGTACACCGCCTTTTATGCGGAAATGAGACAAGTTAAAGTTAAAATTATTGAAAGTTTAGAAAACTTAGGTGGGCAACCGGCACATCTTTATCCTGAAAAAACGATTTACGATATCCCTGCTTATCCAGCTACTTCAGGAATTGAATTAACAAACAACTTGGTTAAACAATTGGAACTATTTGAAACGAATATTGTACTGGGTCAAAAAGTGATAAACATTACCAAAGATGACCAAGAGCATTTTTTAATCGAAACAGATAAGGAAACTCATTATTCTAAAACTGTGATTATCGCCATTGGGAATGGTGCTTTTAGTCCTCGTAAATTGAATTTACCCGAAGCACCTCAATATGAAGAACAAAATTTACACTATTATGTCAATCAACTATCACAATTTGCCGATAAAGATGTCGTGATTTGTGGTGGTGGTGATTCGGCCGTCGACTGGGCATTAATGTTAGAACCCATCGCTAAATCCGTTACATTATTACATCGCCGTCCACAATTTAGAGCCCTTGAACACAGCGTGAATCAATTGATGCAATCTTCAGTTAAAGTCATGACCCCTTATATACCAAGTCAGATTATAGGGGATGGTCATACGTTAAATGCGATTGAAATCACTCAACCTAGGGGTGACGAGAAATTAACAATAAAAGCGGATCATTTTATAATTAGTTACGGCTTTTCGTCAAGCATTGGCAATGTGAAAAATTGGGGCATCAATGTTGAACGGAATCTAATTCCCGTGAATTCTGCTTATGAAACGAATATTAAAGGCATTTTTGCGGTAGGAGATATTGCCAATTACCCTGGTAAAATTCGCATCATAGCTACTGGTTTCGGCGAAGGTCCGACTGCTGTAGGTAATGCAATTGAACAATTTAACCCTGGAGCTGGTCGCCAACATATTCATAGTACTAGTTTATTTGAACAGTAATATTTTAATTAGAAAGGAAATTAGTATGTCTGAGAAGTTAATTGAACAAGAAATTTTAGAACAACATGCTTATAATCTATTAGCTGAACGTGGTGTTTCGATTGAAGAAATCGCAACTATCGTTTATGAATTACAAGCACCTTATGTCAAAGACTTAACGATGGAAGAATGTATACATAATTTAAAAATGGTCATGAAAAAACGTGAGGTACAAAATGCGGTCATTACCGGTATTGAAATTGATATCGCCGCAGAAAAAGGCGTGTTCTCACCTACTTTAAGCGACTTATTAATGCGCGATGAAGGGTTATACGGCATCGATGAAATCCTAGTACTATCCATCGTCAATGTCTATGGTTCGATTGGGATGACCAATTTTGGTTATGTCGACAAAATTAAACCTGGTATTATTGGTGAATTAAACAGTGAAAAAGGCGAAAAATGCAACACTTTCATCGATGATGTTGTTGGAGCACTTGCTGCAGCAGCGGCTAGTCGTATCGCCCATTCTCAAACTAAATAAAAAACGACAAAACAGGCAAAAGAGGAGCAATTATAGCTTTTCCTTTTGCCTGTGTTTTTGTTTGTTACTTATTCTACTCAAGAGTAGCCAAACTTTGAACCTCTTTAACTAATGTTTTTATTTGAAAAGAAAGACAAAAAAGGCG
>NZ_KV805665.1:0-239 GCF_001811625.1 Globicatella sp. HMSC072A10
CAAAGAGAGTCGCAATATATCGGTTGTAGTGCTGAAGGTCACGTTAGCCATTGGTTAAGTGCTCGTTTAAGTTCGAGACCGCTGGGATGGAGTACAACAAGCGCAGAAAACATCGCTAAAGCGCGTGCTTATGACCTAAATGGTGGTGATTTAAAAGTTTGGGTAAGAAATCAAACAAAAACAGCAGAAAGAGAACGAAGAGTCAATAAATTAGATGGCCGTGTGGGGCGAAAATACGC
>NZ_KV805666.1:0-2613 GCF_001811625.1 Globicatella sp. HMSC072A10
CTCCAATATAAGACCGAAGTGAGTAGTAGAATCTGATGGGAAGCAGAGCGAGACAAGGTGAGAGCCCTGTATACGAAACTGACTGAAGCTTTAGGAGTATCCTGAGTACGGCGGGACACGAGGAATCCCGTTGGAATCCGCCAGGACCATCTGGCAAGGCTAAATACTCCCTAGTGACCGATAGTGAACCAGTACCGTGAGGGAAAGGTGAAAAGCACCCCTGGAGGGGAGTGAAAGAGTACCTGAAACCGTGTGCCTACAAGTAATCAGAGCCCGTTAAGGGGTGATGGTGTACCTTTTGTAGAATGGACCGGCGAGTGACGATACCATGCGAGGTTAAGTTGAAGAAACGGAGCCGTAGCGAAAGCGAGTCTGAATAGGGCGAGAGTATGTTGTTGTCGACCCGAAACCAAGTGACCTACCCATGAGCAGGTTGAAGGTGTGGTAAGACACACTGGAGGACCGAACCAGGACACGTTGAAAAGTGTTTGGATGACTTGTGGGTAGCGGAGAAATTCCAATCGAACTTGGAGATAGCTGGTTCTCTCCGAAATATATTTAGGTATAGCCTCAGAGTAAGAGTCATGGAGGTAGAGCACTGTTTGAACGAGGGGGACGCAAGTTTTACCGAATTCAGATAAACTCCGAATGCCAAGGACTCATCTCTGGGAGTCAGACTGCGAGTGATAAGATCCGTAGTCGAAAGGGAAACAGCCCAGCCCACCAGCTAAGGTCCCCAAGTAATTGTTAAGTGGAAAAGGATGTGGAGTTGCACAGACAGCTAGGATGTTGGCTTAGAAGCAGCCATCATTTAAAGAGTGCGTAATAGCTCACTAGTCGAGTGATTCTGCGCCGAAAATGTACCGGGGCTAAACAATACACCGAAGCTGTGGATTCTAGTTTAAGACTAGAGTGGTAGGAGAGCGTTCTATATGCGGCGAAGGCATACCGTGAGGAGTGTTGGAGCGTATAGAAGTGAGAATGCCGGTATGAGTAGCGCAAGACGGGTGAGAATCCCGTCCACCGATAGACTAAGGTTTCCAGGGGAAGGCTCGTCCGCCCTGGGTTAGTCGGGACCTAAGCCCAAGCCGACAGGCGTAAGCGATGGACAACAGGTAGAGATTCCTGTACTTGATGTTATCGATTGAGTGAAGGAGGGACACAGGAGGTGACTCCACGCATCCGGATGGAAGAGGATGTGCAAGCAGTGAGTTTTAGTAAGAGTGAAATGCTTTTACTTAAAAGGATGAGCTGTTAAGCGTAGCGAATAAAGTAGCGAAGGTGGATAATCAAACTGTCGAGAAAAGCTTCTAGCGAGATAACATGAACCCGTACCGCAAACCGACACAGGTAGTCAAGTGGAGAACACTAAGGTGATCGAGAGAACTCTCGTTAAGGAACTCGGCAAAATGACCCCGTAACTTCGGGAGAAGGGGTGCTGGTAGGAATACCAGCCGCAGTGAATAGGCCCAGGCGACTGTTTATCAAAAACACAGGTCTCTGCCAAATCGAAAGATGACGTATAGGGGCTGACGCCTGCCCGGTGCTGGAAGGTTAAGAGGAGAGGTTAGCGCAAGCGACGCTTCGAATTGAAGCCCCAGTAAACGGCGGCCGTAACTATAACGGTCCTAAGGTAGCGAAATTCCTTGTCGGGTAAGTTCCGACCCGCACGAAAGGCGTAACGATCTGGGCACTGTCTCAACGAGAGACTCGGTGAAATTATAGTACCTGTGAAGATGCAGGTTACCCGCGACAGGACGGAAAGACCCCATGGAGCTTTACTGTAACTTGATATTGAGTGTTTGTGTGACATGTACAGGATAGGTAGGAGCTTATGAATCGTGAACGCCAGTTTACGAGGAGGCGCTGGTGGGATACTACCCTTGTGATATGAACCCTCTAACCCGCGTTGTGAGGCAACGGGAGACAGTGTCAGGTGGACAGTTTGACTGGGGCGGTCGCCTCCTAAAGTGTAACGGAGGCGCCCAAAGGTTCCCTCAGAATGGTTGGAAATCATTCGTAGAGTGCAAAGGCAGAAGGGAGCTTGACTGCGAGACCTACAAGTCGAGCAGGGACGAAAGTCGGGCTTAGTGATCCGGTGGTACCGTATGGAAGGGCCATCGCTCAACGGATAAAAGCTACCCTGGGGATAACAGGCTTATCTCCCCCAAGAGTTCACATCGACGGGGAGGTTTGGCACCTCGATGTCGGCTCATCGCATCCTGGGGCTGAAGTCGGTCCCAAGGGTTGGGCTGTTCGCCCATTAAAGCGGTACGCGAGCTGGGTTCAGAACGTCGTGAGACAGTTCGGTCCCTATCCGTCGCGGGCGTAGGAAATTTGAGAAGAGCTATCCTTAGTACGAGAGGACCGGGATGGACGCACCGCTGGTGTACCAGTTGTTCCGCCAGGAGCATCGCTGGGTAGCTATGTGTGGGAAGGATAAGCGCTGAAAGCATCTAAGCGCGAAGCCAGCTTCAAGATGAGATTTCCCATTCGAAAGAAGTAAGACCCCTGAGAGACGATCAGGTAGATAGGCTAGAAGTGGAAGTATAGTGATATATGGAGCGGACTAGTACTAATCGGTCGAGGACTTAACCACGAAGATTTAAGGTT
>NZ_KV805667.1:0-15633 GCF_001811625.1 Globicatella sp. HMSC072A10
TTATTTTTACACAATATTATGGACTTGACTTTTCTTACAATATTTTAAAGTGTTTTTCCAAAAAAATTGTATTTAAATATAGGCAGGTGAATAATTATGTTAAACTTACAAATTTTTAGAAAAAAGAAAGGCTTTACTCAGTCTCACTTAGTTAGAGAAATAGGAGTTACACAAAAAACATATTCTAAATGGGAAACTGGAAAAAGTAAACCTACTATTGATAAAATACCACAAATTTTAAAAGTTTTGGAAATTCCAATTACTTCTCTTTTTAGGTAAATAAGACATAGTAAAAATATTCTTGTTTTTGTTCAATACTTTGGTTCTATACTTTTCAGTGTGGGTGAAGAGAAATGACTCTGTTCACTCACACAAAAAGTTGTATACTCAAAAGTACAGAGCCTCTATTTTGAAAGTTTTATGAATTTAAATATATCATCTTTATACATGAAAATAATAATGAGTAAATAAAACATATAAAAAATTAAACCAACCCAATTATTAATTAAATTTAATAATCCAAAAACAACAAAATGACTTGTAATTAATACAATCTCTTTTAGATCAGGTTTTAATTCTTTAAACTCAATTAATACTGAATATAAATACCAAATTAAGTAACAAATTGTAGTTGATAAAGCAATAAAATATATGTTTTTAAAAATTAAGAAAATAACCGCTGTAAAAATAAAAGATAATATAGCGAAGAATAAAGCGTCAATAAAATACTTTCTTTCTGATCTCAATGTTTTATACAAATTGCTGATAAGTATTTTAGAAACGATAATATACGGTAACGCAAGAAAAGTCATCGTTAAAATTTGAATTGATTCTCTATAGTCAACAAAAAATATACTTATGATGGGCTTAAGGAAAAAGATTCCAATTGAAAGTATCATAGCCAAAATCATACTGGCAATTTTCAATAATCTTATCTTCTCATAATCTTCTCTCGACTTTGCTAAAACATTATAAAATACCATTCCTACTGCGTTAGCTACTAAAATAATGATATTCAAAATAGAACTTTGGAAACTATACTGTGCGAATGTTTTAATATCGAACCCGTAATTTACCACCCAAGCGCCAATATTACCTACAAAAGTCATTGACATATTAGCAATAAGTATAAAAATACCTAACTTAAATAACTGAAGTATTTCCTTGTCAAACCGTAATGTATTTTTTCCTACAGATTTTCTAAAATAATACTCATAAAAGACTAAATGAGCCAAATAACTCAAAACATTAATCCAAATATAAACTTGATAGTTTTTAGTTTTAAAAACAAAAATTCCCAATAACAAGAAGATTATATAGAATAAACTTCGCCATATATTTGAATCAGAAAACACTTTAAAATTTCCAATTGCTTGAAAAAAATTATTATGATAATTTACAACAGAAAGGAAATAAACAACAAATGAAAACATAAATAATACACTATTTTGAAGAAATGTTGATAAAATTAATAAAACTAAAAACACAAAAATTTGGAATAACAAAATAAAAGAATGTTCTTGTCGAACTTTTAATTTATCGATATTCTCTAATTCTTTTCCACCATATTTTATATATATTCCATCATTAAATCCGAAATTAAATAAAAATACAAAGCTAAGATATAGTGAATATTCACGAAAATAGCCATATCCCTCGACTGATAAAACCAAAGGAAGAATAAAGCCTACCAAAAATGTTGCTCCAAAATTAATGATATTAGAAATTGTAACTCTTAAAATATTTTTAAACATCAGCTAACCTTCCTGTTATATTATTTATTCTATTAGACTTATTTTTCTTTTGAAATATTTTATAGCATACTACTATCAATACAACAAATAATATGACTGATGGGGCAATAAGATCTGCAATAAAGGCAGTAGCATTACCTCTTGGAGCCCATAATAAACTCGGTAAAATTAATAGATAAAGAGTTTGTTTAATATATCCATATTTATAATACTGTGATATTCTATTCAATAAAAGTGCATAAATAAAATTCATAATAATTAAATAAAAATAGCCTCCATCGTGCATAACTTCAGCAATATATGAAGATCCAGTTCCCATTCCTAACAGATAATTATTTCCTAATACAAGATAACTAAGCGTATGATTTAAGTCGTTACCATAAATAGCATTCTCAATTGTATTACCATAGTAAATAGGCAAATTAAAAACTCTAGCTGGAATACCTGAATACAAAAATTTTAAAGTATAGATTTTATTTTCTGGAATTAAATGTTCTAAAATTTTAGCTTGTTTCAGAACATTTATACTAACTCCTTGATCGTAAAAGAAATTAAAAAACACATCAAAAATACTTTTATGAGTATAATTTTGATCCATTCTGACATTAGCAATTACTTGTGAAAATCCAATAGTCATAACCAAAACTAAAAATAGTGGTAATAAAAATTTTATGTTTAATAAATCCTTTATTGTGCTTTTGCCACAGATATTTATAAAGAATAAAAAAAGGATTCCTAAAACAAATTCATGTCTATAACCTGTACCAAGTGACAGAATAATATATAATAAATAAGTTAAAATAATTAATTTTCTGTGAAAACCTACTTTAAAAATAACTAAAGATAAGGATAATGATACTGGTAAAACTATATTTATTAATAATAAAATAGTTTCAAATAATGAGTGTGATGTGCGTAAAGATTCAGAATATAAAATTAGATATCCTGCTCCTCTAACTTGCTTAATTTTTATCAAAACAAAAGCAATGGACGCAACAGCTATTATATAATATGAAATCAAAACAATTTTTTTAAAATTTGGAGAAAAATCAAATACTTCTTTAATTTTACTATTTGAACTTTTTTCAATCTTTTTTTCTTTGGAAAAATTTATTCTTTCGATAAAAATTGTTGAAATCAAAATAGTCACTATCGAAATTGAAATAATGTTATACGAGTAAATATTTATGTCAGTATTGTATATGCTAGTACCAAAATCAAAATAATAATAGAGTACATCTCTACCAATTAAAAACGTGAACATAGATACAAGAAAAACCATCAACGCCGTACGTTTCTCTACTTTAAACAATGAATATAAAAAGGTAATTATAAAAATACTTATCAGAAAGGCTAATGCTAAAGGAACATTTTTAATAACAGTCATAATTAATAAACCACTAAAAAAAATAGCAAAAATTATATTTATTAATACTAAATTCGTTCTAATTTTCATTTATTACACCTCCTTTGAGCATTTCAAATATACTGTCAATAAAATCTTTGTAATTATTATCAGAATTAAATTTTTCTTCCCAGACAGTTATAGCACTATTCCTAAGATCTCTTTTTTCTTCTTCACTTAAATCCCAGAAATTAGATATTATTATTGCGATTTCTTCTTTTGTGCAATCCGGTTTTAATAAAAAACCATTTACCTTATCAAGTAATATTTCACTGGTTCCCCCCACGTTTGTAGCAATGGTAGGAATCCCAACAGAGTTAGTCTCCATAATACTTACAGGCAATCCTTCACTAGAACTCACATTTATAAAAATATCGAAAACTTCATTTTCATAAATAGACAATAATTCTTTGTTTGGTACGTGCCCTCTTAATTCTATTTTAATATTAGATTTGCTTTTCAATGAAAGTTCGTTAAGTTTATCAAAGTCACTTCCCTTGCCAAAATGAGTCCACTCTACATCGAAAGGTAATAATTGGAGTGCTTCATAAATTAGATGTACCCTTTTTACTGGTATAATATTGGAGCAAGATAGTACCCTTAATTTATTAGCTGGTGAGTATACTGGCGCATTTAATCTGTTTGTACCTAAGTAACTTAAATCCATTTTATTTTTGAATTCAGGAAATTTATTCACTAAATAATTTAAACTATTTTTTGAAATTAAAAACACTTTATCAATTTTAGATAAAATGAATTTACGTAAAGGCAAATATCCATTATTTCTTTCTTCATAAAGGTCAATACCGTGAGCTCGAATTATTTTAATTATTTTTTTTGGTGAATCAATTTTTAAATTACAAATTAAAAAAGAACTGTAATCAAATCTATAACTATAAAGAACTATTTCATCAGAACTATCAACCAAGTTTTCATTTTTAATTATTTTTTCAATTTCTTTCCGCTCTATTTGTTCCCTAGACAAAAATATCATCAAACTAATAAGATTTTTAAGATTATACTTTTTATTTTTTATTAAATATAATATTTCTCGATAAAAAAAAGGGGTGAAAAGTAATAAGATAGTTGAAAAAAAATAAGTGAAGTAATTTTTAAAATCAATTACATAAAAAAAATAGTTTGTATTTTTGTAAATTTCTCTCTTTTCATCATCTTTATAAACTGATAGAGAAAATATATGTACTTCATCAAATTTTTCATAATATTTAATCTCTGTCTCTAAATATGGTTCTGAAATATTATATGGAAATCCTCTAGCAAAAAGAAACAATTTTTTCATTTTTAGACCTCCAATTTAGAATATAAAATCTTCCCACTATCATTACGTGGAATTGTATCAATTACTCTTACTGATAAAAACAATTTACTTAATTTTATCTTTTGGATTAAGTAATTAGCTACTTCAGATTTAATTGACTCATCGGTTATGTAAATTACTAGTAAATCATCTTTTCCTGTAGCCGCAACATCTATATTAAAATGGCTTTTAATTATATTTTCTATTTCATCTAAACCAACACGATTACTATTAAGTTTAATAAATCTCTTAATTCTACCGACAATATAATAGAATCCATCCTCGTCAAAATAAGCAATATCTCCTGTTTTATACGTGCCTTTAAACTCATCATCCAAAGCAAGTTCTTCAGCTTTTGTTGCATATCCTAAAGTAACATTTGGACCTTCGTACACTAGTTCCCCCTGAACATTTGGTTCAGTAATTACATTATTTTCAGTATCGATTAGATAAGCTTTACCATTATTAATTGGCTTTCCAATGCTTAAGTTTTTATCTATAGTTAATTCAGGCGGTAACATCATCATACGAGCTGATGTTTCTGTTGTACCAAAGGAAGCAATAAATCTTTTTCCAAATTTATTACAATATTCTGAAATGGCTTCAAATAATTGTGGAGTCATTTTTCCGCCACCTTGACAAAGTGTTCTTAATGTAGGAAATTCTTTATTTAATAAACGATATTTATGCATTACTTCAAATGTAAAAGGTACTCCACAAGTATTGGTTACGCCATATTCTTCTACTAAATTCCAATGTTTTGCTGAAACTACATTCTCATTTGTTAAAACTACTTGAGCACCTACCACTAGTTGGCTATTAATAACATTTAAACCCATGGTATAATTTAAAGGTAAACTACAAAGTGAAACTTCATTTTCATCCCAACCAAATGTAATCGCCACATTTTTAGCGTTACTTTCTAGATTTCCTTTTTTATATCTTACTAATTTAGGACTTCCAGTACTTCCTGATGTACTCATTAAAAATTCTAATTTATCATTTAAATTATGTAGATAATCTGAAACATAATAAATTGAATTTTCATCTTTAATTTCAACATCATTAAATTCAAATTCAGCCTTATATTTTTTTGACGAAACAATTATATTTGGCTGATAAGTACTAATCAATGTATTTAATAATTCAGAATCAATACTTTCACTTAAAATTAACGATCTCACTCCGTTTTCAACCATACTTAGATGAGTTAATAAAGAATTATTATCATTTGAAACCAAATGAAAGGCCAATTTATCTCTATCAAATTCTTTGGCAATTTCTTTAATTTTTTTGACCAATTGTCCATAAGTAACGGTTTCTTTACTATCATCCACAATCGCAATTCTATCAGGCGATATTTTATCTAAATTTAAATACATTGTCTTCCTCCTACATTATCGTTAATCCATCAACAGCAATAATTTGTCCACTTATCATTGAAGCTTTGTCAGAAAGTAAAAACGAAACCATATTGGCTACATCTTCTGGCTCAATAATTTGTCCTAACTTTATGTGACTTATTCTTTCAGTAATAAATTTTACATCTGTTTCTTGTATCATTTCTGTATTAGTCAAACCGGGTAAGACAGAATTCACTCTGATTTTTCTATCAGCTAATTCTTTCGCTGCAGTTAAAGTAATTGAATTAACTGCACCTTTTGAAGCACTATAACTTAATTGTCCTGGATTGCCTTTTAATCCAACATTCGATGAAATATTAACAATTGAACCGCCGTTTTTCATTATTCTCGCAGATAATTGTAAAACATCTACTAAAGCAATCACATTCACTTTTAGAATTTTTTCAAACATATTTAAGTTTATCATCCCAATTGGTTCATTGACTTCAATGGCTGCGTTATTTACTAAACCATCTAACTTTCCATGTTCTTTTCTAATTTTTTTAATAACCTCTAAAATAAAAGTATGATCAGTGATGTCGCCAATACAAGCAATAAAATTTGGATATGCTGTTGACATATCCTTCATTTCTTTTTCTGATCTAGCGATACCATAAACAATGTTTTCATTTTCTAACAATTGTTCACATATCTTCTTTCCAATTCCTTTACTTGAACCGGTCACTAATATAATCTTATTCGCCATAGCTATCATCCATTACAATGCCATGACCTTCTAATATTTTTATTCCATTGAAGAATGAACCAAAATTCAATAATTCATCAGTGTCAAATAGCACATCAAATGCAGTTTCTAAGTCAGTAATCAAACTCATATGAATTAATGAATCCCAATCATCTCTTTTCTCAAAAGTAAAATCTTCATTTAATTCTGTTTTATCCACTTCAAATAATGTACTAAATACCTCATAATATTTATCCTTATTAGTCATTAGTTAATCTCCTTTTTCTTTAATACACGTGCCGGACTACCAAACATTATAACATCTGGTTCTACATCTTTCACAACTATTGATCCAGCTGAAATTTCGCTATTGTCTCCAATTGTCGTATTTTCTAATAAAACTGCATGAGAAGCTACATAAACTTTATTGCCAATTTTCGAATTTGTTAAATTAGCAAAACCAGCAGTCGTAGAATAATCTCCTATTTGACCGTCAACTGCAATAGTTGAACCTAATAAAGTAACAAATCGGCCAATTTTTGAGCCTGTTTCAACATTATATGGCGTCATAATAATTGATCCTTCTCCAACTTCAACAAAATCTCCAACAATTGCTTCAGGTGAAATGATAGACTCAAATTGAAAACCTCTATTAATTAATTCATTAGACATTTTCTCTTTAAGACTTGGAGATGAAACTGCTAATAAGAAGACATCATTATCTTTAGGTATATATGTTGAAATTTTTCCAACAATAGATAAATTACATTTGACATTGTCTAATGCATTTAAATTGTCATCTAAAAACCCAATAATATTCCAACGTTCGTTCTTTTCATTAATTCTTCTTACACATTCAAAAACTTTTCGTCCTAATCCACCTGCACCAATAATGTATAAATCTTTCATTATTTCCTCCAACTAATTTAAAATTTGTTGCATGAGACTTTCAATTTCTAACATTTCCGTTAATGTTTTGGTTTTAAAAATGACATGTCCGATTCTATCTGAACTAGATAAAATTTCTATAGTATCATGTTTACTTTCATAAAAGAATTCAATAATTTCATTTTTATACTTTTCTTTAATTTTTTCGAGATTTGTATCAGTAACATTTTTCGAGAAAAAGAAAACTCGAGAGTAACCAATGGTTTCACTTGAAATTATTGGTTTTTCATCTAATGATATATCAATAATTGCTTGAACCATATTAGTTCCAGTTGAAAGAGGCGTCAAATGAGAGGTAATAAAATCGCCTCCTAAACGTGCACCAACCTCGATAATGTACGGCGTCCCATCTTCGATTCTCATTTCTATATGAGCTGCAGAATTATTGATATTTAGAACCTTTATTGCATCTTTTGCCAAGTCGTTTATTTTTTCAATAACTTCCTCTGGCAGCCTTGAAGGCTGTTTATGTCCTAATTCAACAAAATGAGGACTGCCCGTAGTTTCTTTATCAGTGACTTGTACTACCGAAATTTCTCCGTCATTTACTAAACATTCAACGGATACTTCTTCACCTTCAATAAATTCCTGAACAATTAATTTCTTGTTTTTTGAAATTTCAGAAGAATAATTCACTGCTTCTGAAATATCATTTATATTTTCTACTTTAATTACACCTCTACTACCTGAAGAGTCTGTAGGTTTAATTATTATAGGAAAATTTAGTTTAGTGAAATCATTAATATTTAACTCTTTTGTAATGTCAAGATAAAAATAATTTGGTGTCGATACTTTTGCATTGATTAATTTTTCAGCCATTAGGTGCTTGTCTGTACAGATACAGGCTGTTTCATAGTTTAAGGACTTTAATCCTAATTGCTCACTTACATATGCTACTGTACGAATTGGCATATCGGTTGCTGCTGTCAGTATCGCATCTGGTTTTATTTTACTAGCAATTTCTAGAACTTTTTCTGTATCTATTGTACTCACTTCATAAAATTCATCAGCTAACTCTCTTCCTACTGAATTTGGATTATAATCTAATACAATCGAGGAATATCCATTTTTATTAACTTGATTAATTAATGGAACTTGAAGAATAGAAGCTCCTAAAATCATGATCTTTTTAGTTGGCATTAATATTCTCCTTTAGGATTACCGTCTTTAATGTTTGAAGAATTATTTTCATATCAAGTAAAAAACTAACATTATCAATGTAATAATTATCCAATTTTGTTTTTTCATCCATAGAAATGGAATTTCTATAGAAAGCTTGTGAATAACCCGTAATACCAGGTTTCATTCTTACTCTTTGTTGTTCGCCAATTGACAATTCATCAAATTGTTTGGTAGCCATATTAGGTCTTGGTCCAATAAGACTCATATCACCAATAAGAACATTTATTAATTGAGGAATTTCATCAATCGATGTTTTGCGAAGAAACTTTCCAATTTTTGTTATTCTAGGATCATTTTCAGAATTAAAGGTTGATCCATCTTCATTTCTAATATCTGGCGAATTTTCTTTCATACTTCGAAATTTTACCATATTAAACGGATTGCCATTTATTCCTCTTCTATTCGCAAAGTAAAAGACACTTCCACCGTCATCTAATTTAATCAAGATTCCCACAACTAAAATTAAAATTAAAATCAGTGGTAAAAAAATTAATGACACCAGAATATCAATAGCTCTTTTAAAATACTTTTTGTACATGCTACTCTCCTAATATTTGAGTAATAGTTTCAACGATATAATTTATATCATCATCTGAAAGTTTGGTATGCAATGGCAATGTTACTTGATTTTGATAATAGTTGAATGCATTTGGATAATCTTTAATATCAAACCCTAAATTTTTATATGCAGTCATTAAAGGTAATGGTTTATAATGAACGTTGGTCGCAATCCCTTTTTTTGCCATCTCTTCGATAAAGTTATTTCTTCTATTTTCATCAAAATTATCGATTCTAGTTATGCATAAATGGCCACTCGAAGTATATTCATTAGAATAATGATTCAAGAAATTGATTGGCAAACCTTTAAGGCCTTCCATATATTTTTCTATTATCTCTTTACGACGAGCTAGCATTTCATCATATCGTTTTAATTGAACTAATCCTATACTGGCCATGATATCTGTCATATTACATTTAAAATAAGGACCCACGATATCGTATTCCCATGCACCTAATTTTGTTTTTGCTAAAGCATCTTTATTTTGTCCATGTAAGATTAATAACATATATTGTTGATAAATTTCCTCATCCTCAACACCTTCAATACTTTTCCAAGTGACAGCTCCACCTTCTGCAGTGGTTAAATTTTTTACAGCATGGAAAGAAAAACTAGTGAAGTCAGCTATTTCCCCAACATTCTTTCCTTTATAGCTTGCTCCAAAAGAATGTGCTGCATCAGCCATTACAATGACTCTATCAAAATTTTCTTGGTAAGTACCTTTTGTTGGATTAAATAATTCTTTCTTAGATTCAACTACCTCAAAGATTTTATCATAATCACAAGGTCTTCCAGCTAAATCTATCGGAATTATCACTTTCGTTTTCTCAGTAATCGCATCAGCCAATTTATCATAATCCATCTCGATTGAATCCTCAGCTGTATCCACTAATACAATCTTAGCTCCTACGTGAGCAATAACACTTGCACTTGCGGTATATGTATAAGCTGATGTTATCACTTCATCACCTGGCCCTACACCTAACAATCTTAATGTCATTTCCATACAAGCCGTTGCTGAATTCATCGTCACTGACATGTTTGTATTACAACGTTTTGCAATTTGTCTTTCAAATTCTTTGGTTTTTGGTCCAGTCGTTATCCACCCTGAGGTTAATGTATCAACAACTTCTTTTACTTCTTCATCTGTTAAATCTGGTGGTGAAAATGGAATCATTTTATTCATTACTAATTCTCTCCTTCATGTGAATTCGCAAAGTTAACAATTGTCTCTTTTAGTTTTTGTGGATTATCTTTTTGTAATTCCTTAATAAATGCTTCTATCTCAGATAAAGGTCTTCTGGCTACATTACCGACAAAGATTTTACCTTCGATTTGTCGATCACCTTTTTCCCCATCAAGTAAAATCTCTTCATAAAGTTTTTCACCTGGTCTAATACCTGATTCGACAATTTCAATTTCATTTTCTGAATAGCCACTTAATAAGATTAATTTCTTAGCTAAATCGAGGATTTTAACCGGCTCACCCATATCTAACACAAAAACTTCGCCACTTTTAGCAAAGGCGCCTGCATGAATGACTAATTTACTTGCTTCTGGAATGGTCATAAAATAGCGTGTCATTCTAAAGTCTGTTACCGTAACCGGTCCACCTTCTGCAATTTGTTTAGTGAACACGGGGATGACACTACCACGACTTCCTAATACATTACCAAAACGTACTGCACAGAAGATCGACTCACTTTGTTGAGCAATCCCGGTAATAATTAATTCCGCTACACGTTTTGAAGCCCCCATCACATTTGGTGGATTGACCGCTTTATCAGTCGAAATCATCACCATTTTCTTCACACCGGTCTCATGGACCGCAGTCGCTACATTATAAGTCCCTAAAATGTTATTCTTATAAGACTCCACTGGATTCATCTCCATTAATGGAACATGCTTATGTGCCGCTGCATGGTAGACGATATCCGGTTGTTCATCGCGCATAATTTGTAATAATCGTTCTTTATCTTGAATATCCGCAATCACCGGCACATATTGAATCATCTTTTGTTGTTTTAACATCTCATGATAAATTAAGTATATGGAGTTTTCACCATGACCTAATAATAAAATTCTACGAGGATTAAATCTTGAAACTTGACGAACAATCTCTGAACCAATCGAACCACCGGCACCGGTCACCAGAATCGTTTTGTTTTCTAATTCTTTTCGTAATAAAGTCTCATCTAATTTCACTTCATCACGACCTAATAAATCGGTAATCTCCACTTTAGGTAAATTTTGATTAGTACGAATTACCCCTTGAATAACATCCTCTACTTTCGGCATCTTATACACTTTTAAGCCTACACGATTACACTCGGTTAAAATCTCTTCATAAGCTTTAGAGCTCAATGAAGGAATCGCAATGATCACTTCTTCTGCCCCTTGTGCTTTTAATTCAGGCAACTTATCCAAATTCCCTATTACCGTTACCCCTCCGATGACTTGGCCATGCTTTGATTTATTGGCATCTAATACCGCCAAGACTTCAATGTTACCAGGGTTACGTCTGTAAGAATCCATAAAATAGGACCCGCCATCACCCGCTCCCATGACAATGACTTTTCTTGTTTTAGGTTTCGAAACAAGTTCAGCTTTATTCTGACCTAAATATAATTGCTGCCATAAGACTCTTATCGCTAAAGTAAGCACACCAGCAATGATCATCGTTAATAAAGTGAATCGGATGGAAAACCATTGAAAACTAACAGCTATCACAATACTGGTTAATAATTGAGCAACACAAGTTAATAAAAAGATACCCAACAAATCGTTAATATTTAAATAACGATTAATTTGACCCAAAATTTTCGATTGATTACCAATAATGGCAAATAATAGAAAGCTCAAGATAGTATAAGCAATCACTACTAAATTACTAGGTTTAATAATATCCCATAAAATAACCATTGAAAATATTGTTCCTAATATAAAGGCGAATAAGTCTCCCAACATCCAAATCGCCAGTCGTTGATTTCTCGATAGTCTCCCCACTAAAGTTATCAATAGATTATCATCGTTTCGCTTTTCTTCCACTTTCTCATCTCCCAATTAATATAACATTATTGTTCCGTTAACTCATTTTTTATAGTGTTTTTCACATTTTCCAACACTTCTGTATCTGGCACTTCATAATAAATATTTTCAATCATTTGTGGATAGCCACTAATTTGATAAGTCGACACATTATCAACAGAGTCATTAAATTCTTTATACAATTCCATCAATGTTATCAAATCAAAATCTGTTTTAATATTATCATTCAATGAATAGAAAATATTTTTTAAATTAAAAATATTTTTACTGTTGCTTACTTGACGAATGACGGCTGTTACCAACTGTCTTTGTCTTTCTTGACGACCATAATCGCCACCGGAGCTATATCGCTCTCTAACATAAGCTAACGCCATCTCACCATTTAAGTTAATCGTTTGTCCTTCTACAAAGTTATACCCATTAATACTAAAAGTTGACGGTGGAATGACCTCAACACCACCTACTTGATCAATTAATTCAGATAGCCCCGCCATATTGACTACCATATAATGATCAATTGCAATGCCTAAAAATTGTTCAACCGTTGCGCGGGACATCTCAATCCCACCAAAGGCGTAAGCATGATTAATTTTATCCATTATGCCTAGACCCACTATTTCAACATAGGTATCGCGCGGGATACTCGTTAAAGTGATATTGTTTTTATTAGGGTTTATTGTCATGACCATTATCACATCACTGCGTCCTACCTCCGTACGGCCTAAAGAGCCGCTGTCGATGCCTAATAATAGCACGGACATCGGCTCTGGTGTTACTTTGGTTTCAGTGGCATAGACAGTATGAGTATTAACAAAAATAACACTGATTAATACCACCAATAATTCAATCAATCGCTTGTTCATCTACTTCACTTCATTTCTGTTCTATTAAAATAAGCCAAATCGTTTTTTCTTTTTAGGTCGCATCGTTACAATATCGTCACCATTAAAAACAGCTGCCGCATTATGTTTAAAGTATTCCGCTAATCGTGCATCATAATCTTGTATAACTTGCTCATAAGCTTTCTGCATATTAAAAGGCCGATACTCTAGATGATGGGCATCTGAAGAGATAATATGGATTAAATTATGCTCAATCATCTCTTGACTAATTTTGCGTAATTTATCGCCATAAAAGCCAATATACGAATGACTGGTTACTTGCGATAAGCAGCCCGCTTCAATAAATTGATACAATAAGCGAATATCTTTCGCAAAGGCATGATTACGTTCAGGATGGGCAATGACTGGTATCATACCCTGTTGAAGCATCTCTTTAAGTAAGTCTAAGGCATAATCCGGAACGCTTTTAGTAGGCATTTCAATTAAGTAATATTTCCCGCGTGCATCCAATGATAAATAATCATCTTTATACAAAATATTATCTAATAAATCATGATGAATGCGAATTTCTTGGGACGGATAAACTTTAAGTTTGATGCCCGCACGATCATAGATCCTTTGTAATTCTTCAGTCGCTTTGATGACATCGTCTTTATGATTGACATATTGGTTATTATAATGATGAGGTGTCAAGATTAAATGCTCGACACCTTCACTCACCGCAACTTGTGCTAATTCAATTGAATTTTCAATATCTTTGGCGCCATCATCTACTCCAGGTAGGAGATGGCTATGAATATCAATTAACATCTTTAAGCCTCTTCTTCATAACCATAGTAAGCATAATAACCAGAAGAATCTGATAATTCTTTCCCATTTAAGACATAGCCAAAGATACGCGCATTGACATTATCCAAGGCAGCTTTTGAATTACGTAATTCTTCCTTCGTGACATAACCTTCACGCACTACTAAGACAACCCCATCTACTTTAGTGGCCATAATTTGGGCATCGGTTACGGCACTGATTGGTGGTGTATCATAAATAATTAAATCAAAATAACCTTTTAATTCTTCCATAATGCTGTTCATCCGTGCTGAAGTTAATAATTCAGCGGGATTCGGTGGAATCGGACCGGCCGGCATTAAGTAAAGATTTAAATCAGGACTGTATTGTACTACTTCATTAAACTTCATCTCCGGTTGTGAGATTAAGGTTGATAAACCTTTTTCATTGTTTAAAGCAAAAGTACGATGGACAGTTGGTTTACGCATATCCGCATCAACGATTAATACTTTTTTTTCAGTAGCCCCCATCACATAAGCTAAGTTAGATGAAATAGTTGACTTACCTTCCGCTGGAATACTAGAAGTTACAATCATCGACTGCACGGGCTTATCAATATTAACAAATTCAATATTAGTACGAATGGTTCTAAATTGTTCCGCATGGATTGATTTTGGATTGTTGTATGCAATTAAAGGGGCACCGAATGATTGTTCTTTTTGTAAGTTTTTTTCTTTTTTTCTACGTTTATTTCCAAACATTATTCAATTACTCCTTTACTCTTCTTGTTCCACGTTGACTTAAACGGGCATTTTTAGCATCACGATCTGAGATAATGTTAATCTCACCTAAATTAGTTAAACCTAATTGTTGTAAGAACTCCACATCTTTAACTGTGTTATCAGTCATTTCCGCAATTAATATATAAAGAACACTTAAAGCTAGACCTATTAAAGTTCCAATCGCCAAATAACGAATTGCGCTTGGTGACACAGGATTGGCATTAAAAGAAGCCGGTTGTAAGACATAAATATTCGATATATCGGCTTCGTAAATTGATCTTAAGGTTTGGTCAAATAAAGTGGTAATATTGGCCAATACATTTTGTGCCGCATTTGGATCGTCTAAGACTACTTTAACGGTAAACATTTGTGAATTAGTTTGTTGATCTACCGATACAGCGTCTGTCAATTGTTCTGTAGTATAGACTCCACCCATGTTTTCACTAACTTGTGTCAATAATTGTTGACTGCGAATGACATCACGATATGTATTAATTAACTGGATATTCGACTGAATCTCACTGTAGTTAATTGATTGTTGTTCAGTCCCTTTTTGATTGACCAAGAGCTGTGCTTCTGATTCATACTTTGGATCAACAAAAAAGTTCATAAATACCAAGGACAAGATTGCCCCAATTAATGTTAATGCTAAGATTGTAAACACATGTTTTTTCACAATGTTAAACAAATCTTTTAGACTAATTTCTTCTTGCATAATGGCCTCCCAAAATCTCTTGCTTGAGATAGTTTTTATCCACTTAATTTTATCGTGTTTAACTAGGATATGCAATAGAATCTAGCCTTTTCTTTTAGTTAAAGCGTTTTTCATGGCTCTTTTGTTAAACATTCTAACGAAATTATTAAGTGCTCTCACAATTTAGACAACAAAAAAGTAAGCGTCCTATATCAGAGTATCTTGAT
>NZ_KV805668.1:0-13998 GCF_001811625.1 Globicatella sp. HMSC072A10
ATTGATAGATACTCTGTTATAGGACGCTTACCTTTGATATATCAAGCTTTGAGAAGAATATTAGAAAGGCCGATAAGTGAAATTATAGAGTTTAACATCAATGATTTAATGAATGATATAAAATAAATAATGTCTGTTACGGAAGGGGTACTTGATGATAAAGGATTGATTATATCGAAATGTGATTCATAGTATGAGCTAAATGACAAGCAAGAATTGAAAATTAAAAAGAGCCAGTAAATCATCTTAAATAGATTGAAGTAGGACAGGATAGTCCATTCGTTTAGGACTTCTTTTGTCATGCTATTTAAGTGATTTACAGGCTTATAAGAATTTATTTATGTTTTTGTTCAATTGCTAAATCAACCAAATGACGGGCTAACCATTCGTTTCTAACAAGTAGTGGACCATGGAAATAAGATCCAAAAGTATTTTTATAATGCATCCCTTCGGTTTTATCTTGATTATTGTTACCATACCCCGTAATAACTTTGCCGAGGGGTTCTAATGCATCGGTTAAGTAGGTGACACCATTATGGTTTTCAAATCCATAATAGGTTTGTTGGTTTATTTCATCATAGATTTCAATATCACCGATAAAGCGGCTATTGATTTGGCGCTCGGTATAATGTGGAAGCACACCAAGGCCTTTAATTTGTTCGCCATCGGCTGTCGTATAATACTGACCTAATAATTGGAATCCGCCACAAATTGCCAGTAACACCCCGTTTTGCTCGATGTAACGTTTAATTTCAGGAATAAGACGTTGACAATCTTTGGCGATGATTTTTTGTTCAAAATCTTGGCCGCCGCCAAAGAAGATAATATCAAAATCATCGGCATTAAACGGGTCTTCTAAGCTGACCATGGTTGTTTCAACCTGATAGCCTTTTTCACGTGCATAGTACTGAATCATGAGTAAATTCCCATTGTCACCATAGGTATTGAGTAAATTCCCATATAAATGACAGATTCTAATTGTATTGGTCATTTTTTTACGCTCCTTTGTTTGATTGAATATAACCTTTTTGAATAAAGGCTTCGCGTAAATCTAGCATGGCAGTATAAGTTGCTAAAATATGAACATATTCTGTCGGTGCAGCCTTTATCGCTTCGATAATTTGTTCATTGTTTTCCACTTGATTAATCAATTCAGGTTGAATGCCGGCGACCGTTAGACGCTTGGTCATTTCATCAGCTTTCATACCAGAAGTGACGACTTTTTCAATAGGGAAATCAACGATTTGTTCATAATGTCCGTCCCAAATCCAGCTGACGTCGGTACCATCGGCATAATTATTGTTTAAAATACTGATTAAAGTAAATGGATTTTGATCCAAACCAATCAAAGCTAAAACTTGGTTTAAACCAACTGGATTTTTGACTAAGTTTAATAAAACTTTTTTACCTTCAATGTTAATCATTTCTTGACGTCCGAATACGCGTTCAGCTTTCATGAAGCTTTCACGAATTTTTGCCGGTTCGACATCAAAGAATGAAGCGACGCTATAGGCAGCTAAAGCATTGTAAACATTATAAAGTCCAGCTACTGGAATTTCAAAATGGTGGCCGTCAATTCTGAAGCTAGAATGAGTTAAGGCCAATTCTTCAACTTCAGTGACTTGATAGGTTAATTCAGGACGTTTGAAATCGCAATGTTCGCAATAATATTTTCCTAAATTGGCATAAGTTAAAGAATGATATTTTAGAATATGATGACAGTGCGGACATAGGACGCCGTCGGTATTATAATGTGGTTCCACATCGTGATCTGCTTCGTGATTGAAGCCAAAATATTGACGTGGGTTAGGCAATTCAGTTGAATTGAATAAGGGAGAATCGCCGTTTGCAATGACGGTCGCGGTCGGTACTTCTTTGGCAGCATTGGTCATTAGTTCATAGATTGAATAAATTTCTCCATAGCGATCCATTTGGTCACGGAAAACATTGGTATGTAAGAACGCGATAGGATTTAGATGTTTCACCACGTGTTTTAAAGACCCTTCATCCACTTCTAAAACAGCAATCCCTTGCTCACCTTTTGGAATAGCAGGAGCTGCTAGAAAAGTACTGACAATCCCTTGTGCCATATTTGACCCAGTAGGGTTCGTAACAATGTGATTGAACTTTTCTTTTAAAGCTTGTACTGTTAAGGCTGTAGTTAATGTTTTACCATTGGTACCGGTAATAATGACGACTTGATAATTTTTCGCTAAATCAGATAAGATATTAGGGTCAACTGTTTGGGCTAATTTACCAGGCAAACTACTCCCACCATTGGTAAAATTGGTTAAAACCCAACGGCTGGATTTTCCGACTAAACGAGCAATACTACTTCTAAGACTCATTGAATGTGTCTCCTTTATTTGATATTTCATTTCTATATAATAGCAATACTTGACTAAATAATAAAGGTTTAAGAATTAATTTTAATAAAAAAGGGAATAGAAATTTGATAAGAAGGATAGAAATAGACCTTATGATATTACCTATCAATATATGAAACCATGAAAATATTATGATAAAACAGTAGTATCAATATCATTTAGTATCTCATTCGGTAATAAAATTCCTTTGTTACTCAATTAGAAATCGGTCTGAAATGTCTACACCCGACTCGGCTAATTCGCTAAAGAAATCCTCAACAAATTGCACCATTCGTTGATGGCGTTTGTTAGCTAGTTTTTGACCTTTATCGGTCATAATTAAATCCTTGAGTTTTAATAATTTTTCATCAAAATGAGCAATAGCGTTACGCTTTTTTTTACGATAATCAGCATAGTTATTTAATTCAACTTTTGCTAAAGCAGGATCATAAAAGGGAGCGTGTTTTACTTGACCGTTATATTGGAAGGTACGCGCTATCCCAATAGCTCCCATCGCGTCCAATAAATCAGCATCGCTGACAATCATGGCTTCTCGAGTACGGTCAACTTGATGGAATCCACCTTTGAAACCAATCGATTGAATATCTTTGATTAAACGTGGATAAAGCGACGACTCAATGTGATGGTCAGCTAAAATATTTTTTAACTGTTGTAATGCGTCATCAGGATTGAGTTTATCATCCAACTCTTCATGGAGTAGAGCGAGTAATTTAATGTAGTCACGATCATCTTGCGGTTGCGCCAGATTTAAAGCTAAATAAGTGACACGGTAAATATGAAACCAATCATGTCCACTAGCTTCATTTTGATACTTGGTTTTAATATATTGTTCAATTTGTTCAATGTTATTAATCATCATAAGGCTCCCTGTCATATATAGTTAAAAATTTTTATGTCTGAAAAGAAAATCGTTGAACCTCAATCATAATGATATCAAGGTGTTATGGTGTCATAATTCTGTGTAATAGCTCCTAGAAAGAATGATGAACTAACAAATACGTTTGCTCTTTGTGGCTTGATTACTTTAAAGATAATGATTTTTTGCCATACTCGCAAACATCGACACATTTTATCAGCTAATGATTATTATTATATCGTTTTTTTGATACAATGAATACAACTAGATGAACTGGAGTGTGATGAACGATGGTATCGAGTGTGTGGTCCGCGTTCTTTAGCAAGTTGATTGAAAGAAAAACATTGGCTTAAGGTCAAAAGAAGCCTGTTTCCGGTATAAAAGTAGGGATTGAATTAATAAGAACGCAATGATAATCAGCGGTTTTAATTAAATTTTAGGTGTTTATTTTACAATCGAAATGTTAATATGGACTATCTGAGAATAGTAGAGAGAAGAGGGATTAGGATGAAACTGTTATTAGCAGAAGATGAAAAGGATCTTGCTAGAGGATTGAAAGCAATTCTGGAACATAATAAATATATAGTGGATGTGGTTCATAATGGTGAAGATGCTTTATACTATGCTCAAACTGAACATTATGATTGTCTTATTTTGGACGTGATGATGCCGAAAAAAACTGGATTTGAAGTGCTTTTTCAATTAAGAAGAGAAGGCAATCAAACACCTATTTTACTATTAACAGCCAAAAATCAATTAGAAGATAAAGTAACCGGACTCGATTTAGGAGCAGATGATTACTTGACTAAACCTTTTGATACACCTGAGTTACTAGCACGAATACGTTCGATTTTACGTCGCCCCAATAATTTTGTTTCCGAGATTTTAACAGTTGGCGATTGTATCTTAGATCGCAGCAATTATCAACTCCAAGCCAATGGCAAACAAGTCACTTTAAATAACAAAGAATTCCAATTAATTGAGATGTTCTTTTTAAATAATAATCAAGTCCTATCCAAAGAATTAATCATGGATCGTATTTGGGGGCTAGAATCTGAAGCCGAAATCAATGTCGTGTGGGTTAATATTTCTTCATTACGTAAAAAATTACAACAATTAAATTCAAAAGTAAAAATATCCGCACAGCGAGGCTTAGGCTATACTTTAGAAGTGGAAGAATAATTGAGCGAAGAAAAGAAAAAGGTAGAGTGGGCAAGAAGTAGAAAATCTCATGATGGTCACTTTGTTTATTACCTCGCAGATTATAAAATTGGGCTAAAGATTATCTCGATTCATAACGAAACGATACAATGACGATAAATACTCTGGAATAAAATAAGATAGTAGGGAGTTTGAATGCGAATGAAGGTGAAGCGAATTGATTAATGAGATGAAACGCCGCTTTATGATTGTGTCAATGGGATCTTTTACAATTGTAATGCTCATTTTATTTTTAGTCTTAAATGGTTTCAATTATGCGCAAGTCATTAGTCGTCAAGAACAACAGACACTCGACTTTGTTGAAATGCAATTGGGTATCAATCAACGTGAGGTTACCTTAAATAATGGCGCAACCGTTCTTATCGAGCCGACGCCCAAAATTCGTAATAACACCTTTAATTTTGAAAACTTCTTTGGTTTAAATAAAGAGGAACGTGAAACCCGCGATATGATTGACTTTTTCTATGTTGTATTTGATAGTGAAGGGAAAATCAAACAAACAACCATTGGTATCGGGGAGAATATAACTGAAGCCGCTGCTCAAGAAGCTGCCACCGAGATCTATGGACAAGAGCTTACTCATGGCTGGTCGGGCTATTATCGCTTTATGAAGAAAGTATTGTTAGATGGGCGAACGCTTGTCATGTATGTTGATTCATTTGCTGAGATTGAAATGATTGTGCGTTTTTTAAGTTTATCGGCAGGGGTTTTCGCCATATTGTTAATTGTCGTATATTTATTATTGGCTTATTTCTCTAAAAAAGCCATCATGCCATTAGTAAAAAATATTGAACGTCAAAAAGAATTTATTAGTAATGCTAGTCACGAAATCAAGACACCTTTGGCGGTATTATCGACGAATAATGATGTGATGGAAATGATTGGGAATAAAAATGAATGGACCGAAAGTAATCGTAATCAAATTAAACGCTTGAATATGTTGATTGAGCAAATGTTGCTCTTAGCTCGTTTTGATGAAGGGAAAAATACCATTGAGTTGACTAAGGTTAACTTGACGGATTTAATAAAAAATGAAATGAATGAGTTGAGTACTTTAATTAAAGAGAATGACAAAACGATTTTGATGGAATTACCGGATAATTTAGTCGAAATAACGGACGCAGCGAGTGTGCGTCAATTAACCACTATTTTATTAGAAAATGCGGTCAAATATCATGTAGGAAGCAAACCGATTATCATTAAATGGCAACCAGGAAAACGCGAATTATGGTTTGAAAATGAATGTGACCCGATGACCGAAGAAGAACGTAAACAATTGTTTGAAAGATTTTATCGGCGTGATACAGCTCGCAACCGAGAACAAGGTGGTAGCGGAATGGGCTTATCGATCGCAGCAGCAGTCGCAAAATCAGCTGGGCTAAAACTGACAACCGAATTAATCAGCTCATCACGAATTGCATTTAAAATAGGTTTTAATGGTCACAGTAAAGATAATTGGCAAATTAAACGACGCTGGTTTAAAAAATAATCAACACCGAGAGGCTAGGAAAAACAATCGTTTTTTCTTGGTCTCTTATTTTATTTAATCGGATATATGAGCAGTTTTATAAAGATGATTTTGATCATTATATTAGAGAAAAGTAATGCGTAGGTAATTGTAATAAGAAGCTTGAATTGTTAAAAGATATGAGATTAGTTCGTGTCCTTTGCCATATAAACAGAAGATTAGATTGATAAAGGTTGTAATTTTAGTATTTAGACAGTGGTATAGTTTATAATTAAGGAAACACTTAGCTATTTCATTATGAAAAAATATATTAATAATCAATATTGATAGTAATGATTAAAGGTTTTAATTGAGGAACAATCATTGTTGAGTGGTATAACGGTTTCCCTATTATTAAAGTCCATCATATTAAGATAATAAGAATGTTGTGACTGTTATTTAAACCCTCAAAAAATGAATAGGCAGTGGACATGAAGCAGAGAATTAGCTGATTTCCGTTTCGAGTGTATCGTCACGCACGTTGAACTGTATCAAACGACTCTTAACAAAATAGTTTGATGGCATTTAACGATTGCCCTAATAATTAATCAGCGCTAAGTTGGCTGAATTGTTAAGTTTATGCGTAGACTCATTTGAAAAGATAATCAAATGGCAGACATTTAAAGTAATTTGGAGGTGAAAATAATGAGATTATGGCACGAAAAGATAATACCACTGCTTCCAAGGAATCAATTACTCGGCCAACATCGAGAATGCTGCGCTTTAAGAGGCAATGGATGGGGGAAGAAACATGAGACGGTTGATTATGTTTTCTTATATACACCTTACCACTTGTACCAATATCATTTATTAGTAATGAATGAAATGGAGCAAAGAGGTTACAATGTATCTCAAGAATGGAAAGATAAAGATTATAGAGGAAAAAATGCAAAAGAGTACGAGAATTTAAAAGAGGAATCAATTGATAATCCAATTTATAAAGAACATAATGACTCCTATTTATCGGAGTGTTTGAAAAATTTAGAATCAAAAGGAATACAACTCTTGTAAATAACTGAAGTATTTCATAAAACGCCAACCATTATTTATACACTATAAGAAAATCAAAAGGACGTTTTTCCATATAAAATTGACACATACGGAAGTGAAAGCCAACATTTTTGATAATACTGATGAAGTTTATCAAGAGAGATACTGAAGTAGAAAATTAGAATTTTTCCACTTAGTCTGTCTACCCCTGCCTTGTTGAGTAGGTACCACAGAAATCTTTAAATCGCAGTGTGGTAGTACTCCATTACGGTGGTAACAATTATCAAACACGGGGCTGATTTAATTTATCATTTTTATGCTGAGCCACTATACAATATTTTTAACAAGGAGATGTAATATGAAAAATTTAAGTACACGAACAAAAGCATGGATTAACTTAATGGCCTTTTTAATAAGTATAGGTGTCAATACCTTAGGTGCCTTAGGCCAATTCAATGGTATGAGCCAAAAAGCAGTTTCTGATAAGTACCATACACTGATCACACCGGCGCCCATTACTTTTTCAATTTGGAGTGTCATCTATCTATTGCTTTTAATCACTCTGATTGTGATGATTATAAAAGCGAAAGACAAAGCATATAAAAAAATGATAGATATTTTATCTCCAATTTTTCTTATAAGTTGTATCTTTAATATGTTGTGGATTGTAAGTTTTTCTTACGAAAAAATAGGCATTTCAACCCTATTAATATTCGGGTTACTTTTTAGTTTGACAACCATTAACAAAAAATTACTTCAACATAAAAGAGACATACCTTATCAACTAGCCAGCATCACTTTTGGCCTTTATGCGGGTTGGGTAACGATTGCTACAGTTGTCAATATTGCTAGCTACTTAGTCAGCATCAATTGGAATGGTTTAGGGATAGAACCAATCATTTGGGCACCGATGACCTTGATTATTTGTTTAATCATTGTTACTGCCATAAAGATGAATTTAAAAAATTCGCTGTATTCTTTACCAGTAGCATGGGCATACTTTGGAATATTAATGGAAATCGACCGATTAGCAGACTCACTAAATTATGGACCTTATATGAAACCCGTTATTATGGTGGGTATCTTCTTTTTATTGTATCTTTCAATTAAACAGTTTAAACAAAATAATTATGATGCAATTTAGTTAGGAGCACAAACAGTGATAAAACAGCCATCTTATGATACTTCAGTTTTATTATCGGAACTACTAGACAAATAAAAGACATTATCTGATAAAGATTCCTTGAGATTTTAATGAGAGGAATCTTTTTTTGGTGGAAAAATCGCTAGCATGTCATAACAGTTTAATCTAGTGAAATATGTGGAATGTATCCGATAAGCTAAAGCCTTTAATCAAAAAAATTACAACCAATTTTGGAATAAGAAATTTAGAAAGTTTAACCATAACTATTGGAATTACTTTAAAAGTCACTGCTTGACGAGTGTCGTTTCCCCTTTGTCATAAGGTTAAATTTTTCTCTCAAAAATATACTAGAAGTAATACCATAGGTATAGATCTAAAAAGTATTGTTTTGAGGAACAATTTAAAGTATAGTCAGATGATTCTGGTAGAGCCTTCGTAAGCACGAAGGAGATTGTACATTGAATTTAACCTAAAAGTAAGGTATTCTAAAGAAAATGAAAGAGGAGTGAAATCACGTGTCAAAAAATAAAAACTTTAAGAAAAATCAAGAGGTAGTAGGACTCGTTGAAGATTTAACTTCAGAAGGCTTAGGCGTGATTCGTGTGGATGGATTTCCATTATTCGTGGAAGGCGCGATTCCAGGTGAAATAGTACATGCTAAAATCATGAAAGCGACCAAAAACTTCGGTTTCGCTCGCTTAGTTGAAATAGAAAATCCGGCTTATGATCGTCGAGAAATTATCGATCCTATCGGTCGTCAAATCGGGACGATGACCTTGCAACATATGAGTTATGATTTACAACTCGCCTTTAAGCAAGAAACAGTCCGAAATGCCTTTCGTAAATTAGGCGGCTTTAAAAATATTGACGTGCGCATGACTTTAGGGATGAGTCATCCATGGGAATATCGTAATAAAGCGCAAATTCCGACTCGAATGGTGAATGGACAGTTAGAGACGGGTTTTTTTAGAAAAAATTCGCATGATTTAATCCCAGTAGAAAACTTTTATATTCAGCATCATGAGATTGACCGTGCGATCGTGGTAGTAAAAAATGTTTTACGTCAATTTAAAGTTGAAGCTTATAATGAAGAAAATCATTCAGGAATGATGCGTCATATCATTATTAAACGCGGACATTATACGGGTGAAATGATGGTGATTCTGGTCATCAATCAAAAGAGTATGCCAGAAGCAGAAGCGATTGCCAAAGAGATTATGGTACAATTACCCGAAGTTGTTTCGGTGATATTGAATGTCCAAGATAAAAAGACCAATGTCATTATGGGACCAGAATCCCGCGTATTGGCTGGTGAAGGTGAGTATCGCGATCAAATGTTAGGCAAGCAATTCTTTATTTCGGCGCATTCATTCTATCAAGTGAATACCCCACAAGCAGAAGTGCTTTACCAAGAAGCGATTAAAGCAGCAGCAATTAAAGACACTGACACCGTATTAGATGCTTATTGTGGTATTGGGACGATTTCCTTAGCCCTAGCTGATCACGCTAAACAAGTATATGCTATGGAGATTGTTCCACAAGCGATTGAAATGGCTAAGAAAAATGCAGAGTATAATTATGTCGACAATGTGATTTTTGAAGTCGGAAAAGCTGAAGAAGTTCTACCAAAATGGAACCAAGAAGGCGTTCAATTTGATGTCGTGGTCGTCGACCCACCACGTAAGGGATTAGACCCTGAATTTGTCAAAAGTGTCATTGAACAAGCACCAGAACGCATCGCTTATGTCAGCTGCAACCCAGCAACATGTGCCAGAGATTGCCGATTATTTGCGGATGCCGGCTATCGATTGGAATATGTGCAGCCAGTTGATTTATTCCCACAGACCGTGCATGTGGAGACTATTGTGTTGATACAACGAGCAGATACGTAGAAATCCTTTATTTCAAGCACTTTTACAAGCATATTGTCTTTACTGGTGAAGGTGATAAAATCAGAAATAAAGAGATAAAAGACTACATCAATGTTTCTGTAGTGATTGATATAGAGTGTGGAGATACAAGAAAATAGACAAACTACGTTTATAAAAAACTTGTTTAAATATAGGAGGGTTTATATGAAACCGATTAGTTTGGCAGAACAATTAATGTTTAATACTGTAAGAATAGAGGCTCATGACGGTTCTTCTGGAACAGGATTCTTTTTTAACTTTAAGCAAGGTGAGCTTACCGTTCCTATTCTTGTTACCAACAAACATGTTGTAAACTATAATAGAATGGAAACTGTTAAGTTTCTTCTACATTTAAGAGAAGAAGATGGTGAAACCAAAGAAAACTATGCACTCACATTGCAGACAGAATGGATTTTTCATTCTGAAAAGGATTTGTGTTTTACATTTATAAATCCAATATTTGAGGAAGTAAAAAAGAGAACAGGAAAACAAGTATTCTATATAGCTAATGAGGAAAGCTTGATTCCTAGTCAAGAGAAATTAATGGAATTAAGTGCTCTAGAAGAAATTGTAATGATTGGATATCCAATTGGATTATGGGATAGTAAGCACAATTATCCTATTTTTAGAAAAGGTTATACTGCTTCACACCCTGCATATGATTTTAATGAAAAAGGGATAGCATTAGCAGACATTTCTGCATTTCCAGGGTCTTCTGGGTCACCGATTTATATTTTAAATGAAAGTAGTTACTCTGATAAAAAAGGTAATACGTATTTTGGGAATAGCAGATTGATTTTTTTAGGTATTCTTTATGCGGGTCCAACAATGAATGCAAACGGCGAGGTATCAGTCATTGATATACCTACACAACAAAAAGTAGTTAGCAGAACATCTGTAATGACTAATTTAGGCTACTATGTTAAATCTGTAGAATTACTTGAATTTAAAACCATAATTCAAGAAATGATAAATCAGCAAAATAATAATTGAGATTAATTATTATTCAAAACAAATAAATATAAATATACTTAGACGTTCTGATTAAAGGGAACGTCTATTTTTTTACCCAATTTGAAAGGAAGTGAACTTATGAAAACAGAAAATCAAGAAACTAAAGGTCGCTCCCCTCCCTTTATACCATCAAACAAATAAAATTCATTCAACTATAAAAAAGAAAGGATAGGTAAAAATATGGAACTTAAATTTGTGATTCCCAACATGGAAAAAACATTTGGCAATTTAGAATTTGCTGGCGAGGATAAAGTCGAACAGCGAAGAATCAACGGACAACTAACCGTTTTATCTCGAAGCTACAACCTTTATTCTGATGTTCAAAGAGCAGATGATATTGTGGTGGTTCTTCCTGCTGAAGCTGGCGAAAAACATTTCGGCTTTGAGGAACGTGTGAAGTTAGTCAATCCACGTATTACCGCAGAGGGCTATAAAATTGGTACTCGTGGTTTTACCAATTACCTTTTACATGCGGACGATATGATAAAAGAATAAAGAAAGAGAGGAAAAATGATGAGATTACCTAATGGCATTGTATTAGATAAAGACGCCACATTTGGAGAATTGAAATTTTCAGCACTCCGTCGTGAAGTACGAATACAAAATGATGACGGTACGGTTTCAGATGAAATCAAAGAGCGTACCTATGACCTTAAATCAAAGGGGCAAGGTCGCATGATTCAAGTGAGTATTCCTGCCAGTGTTCCACTGAAAGAGTTTGACTATAACGCAAAAGTGGAAATCATCAATCCAGTTGCAGATACCGTCGCCACTGCTACCTTCCGAGGGGCAGATGTTGACTGGTATATCAAGGCAGACGATATTGTATTGACGAAAGATACCAGTACCTTTAAAAATCAGCCACAACCTAAAAAAGAACCAGCCACGGATAAATAATTATGCTACTTCCATTAGAGAGAAAGGAGGAAATCCCGCATGAAACAGTTTGGTATTCGTGGTAAAAGAATTCGCCCAAGTGACAAAGATTTAGTCTTTCATTTTACAATAGCGTCCTTACTGCCAATTTTCCTGCTGGTTATCGGACTGTTTCATGTGCAGACAATCCAGCAGATTAACTGGCAGGACTTTACACTATCGCAAGTAGATAAGATTGACACTTCCTATTTAATGATGAGTTTATGTGTCGCAATTCTTCTCTGCTTGCTGGTGGCTTTTGTATTCAGAAGATATAGATATGATACAGTAAAACAGCTCTACCACCGTCAAAAGCTGGCGAAGATGGTACTTGAAAACAAATGGTATGAATCGGAACAGGTTAAAACAGATGGTTTCTTCAAAGATTCGTCCAGTCGTACTAAGGAAAAGATAACCTACTTTCCCAAAATATTTTATCGTCTTAAAAATGGCTTGATACAGATACGAGTGGAAATCACGCTGGGGAAATATCAAGACCAGCTCTTACACCTAGAAAAGAAATTAGAAAGTGGCTTGTACTGTGAGCTGACGGATAAAGAGTTAAAGGATTCTTACGTGGAATATACCTTGCTTTACGACACTATCGCTAGTCGGATTTCTATTGATGAAGTACAAGCTACAGATGGAAAATTACGACTGATGGAAAATGTATGGTGGGAATATGACAAGCTCCCTCATATGCTGATTGCTGGGGGTACAGGTGGCGGTAAGACCTACTTTATTTTAACACTGATTGAAGCATTGCTTTATACAGATTCAAATCTGTATATTCTTGACCCAAAGAATGCTGACCTTGCAGATTTAGGCTCTGTGTTAGAAAATGTTTACTACAAAAAAGAGGATATGCTTTCCTGCATTGATAATTTCTATGAAGAAATGATGAAACGCAGTGAGGATATGAAGCAAATGGAAAATTATAAAACGGGAGAAAATTATGCCTATTTAGGACTTCCAGCCAATTTTCTTATTTTTGATGAATACGTGGCTTTCATGGAAATGCTGGGAACAAAAGAAAATACCGCAGTCTTAAATAAATTGAAACAAATTGTTATGTTAGGTCGCCAAGCTGGATTCTTTTTAATACTGGCTTGTCAACGCCCAGACGCAAAATATTTAGGTGACGGAATCCGTGACCAGTTTAATTTCAGAGTAGCACTTGGAAGAATGTCTGAAATGGGTTATGGCATGATGTTTGGTAGTGACGTACAAAAAGAGTTCTTCTTAAAGCAAATCAAAGGACGTGGCTATGTAGATGTGGGAACAAGTGTCATATCAGAGTTTTACACGCCCTTAGTACCAAAAGGTCATGACTTTTTAGAGGAAATAAAGAATTTATCTAACAGCAGACAGTCCACGCAGGCGACGTGCGAAGCGTAAGTCGCAGGTGTGGACTGATCTTGCTGGCTGGTGTGGCGATAGCCACGGCAGCACTTAACCCCCCGTATCTAACAGGGGGGTACAAATCGACAAGAAACATACAAAAAAATAGCAGAAAACCCTTTGGTTACAAGGGATTTAGAAAATTTGGGCGTATGTCAAATGAGCTTCAATAGTTGACATACGCTTTTTTGATTGGAGGGATTAAGCTGAATGAAAACACTTGGGTACAGGAATTAAAAGAAAAACGTATTACTTATGGGCTTTCACAAAATCGTATGGCAATTGCGACAGGCATTACAAGACAATATCTTAGTGACATTGAAACAGGCAAAGTCAAGCCATCAGATGAATTACAAGAATCCCTTTGGGAAACACTGGAACGCTTCAATCCAGACGCTCCCTTGGAAATGCTCTTTGATTATGTGAGGATTCGATTTCCTACAACAGATGTCAAACACGTAATTGAGGATATTTTGAGGTTGAAAATTTCTTATATGCTTCATGAGGATTATGGTTTCTACTCTTATACAGAACATTATGTTTTAGGTGATATATTCATTCTATGCTCCCATGAGATAGATAAAGGAGTACTGGTTGAATTAAAAGGTCGTGGTTGTCGTCTGTATATGTTAACTTAAAAGTGAGCCACTATA